>JACMOA010000252.1 GCA_014378225.1 Deinococcales bacterium
CGGGCCTGTCCGTGTCTTGGACAAAGCGGCACGTCTGTCTTGGCCCAACTACAGCACCTTCCGGGCTGGGCCGCTTGAGCAGAACAGCACCTTCCGGGCTTGCTCGTCTTCCGGGCCTGTCTGCGAGCTAAAAGATTATTCAGAGAATTGATTTTATTGCCAAAATTCTCGAGTCAAAGCATTACTTCTGTTTTAAACATCTCAAGCCCAATACCCTCGAGCCAAAATGACAACCACTCTTCCTAAAATTAACCCTCGAGCACGCCTGGACCTTCTTAAGATTCCGGGTGTGGGGCGCTTTGTGCGCTGGCGCTACTCGAGGCTTACACTTCAGGTTCCGCTGTTGTTGCTGGCGCTCCTGGCGGCTTACGACGGCTTCACCGGACAGCAAATTGCAGGTAAAAATTTGGCTACCGTTTCCATCTGGCTGCACTACCGGGGCTTGGTTGTGCTGAGCATTTTGCTGGTGGGCAACCTGTTTTGCGCGGCCTGTCCGCTGATGCTCACTCGAGGGCCTAGCAAACTCTTCAAGCGCGTATTACCGGAATTCAAATGGCCTCGAGTAATTAAAAATAAGTATTTCACCGTGGGTCTACTCGTCGCGTACCTGTTGGTTTACGAATACTTCGGGCTGTGGTCCTCGCCGTGGCTCAGCGCGTGGTTGATTGTGGGCTATTTTGGCGCGGCCCTGCTGATTGACACCTTTTATCCGGCAGGAACCTTTTGTAAATACGTGTGTCCATTAGGAAACTTTAACTTTGCACTCTCGAGCGCCGCACCCACCCAGATTACGGCCAAAGACCCGGCAGTTTGCTCGAGCTGCAGCGGGAAATACTGCTTAAATGGACGGATTGAGGAGAAAGCTCGAGGAGGAGATTTTGACACCCTGGCCCCGCTTCCACTTTTGCAGACGCAAGGTTTACGCACTCCATTTGTGCGGTCACGGCCTGAGCATCTGCAAAAAGTCTCGAGCGATGATTTCAACACTCGAGGGAACCTTCAACTCTATCCCGGCTGTGAAACTAAGCTGTTTGTGCCGCAAATTTCGAGCAATACCGACTGTACTTTGTGCCTGAACTGCGTGCGGGCCTGTCCTTACGATAATATCGCGCTCACCGTCCGGCCCGCCGCACGCAGTTGGGAAGCTGCTAAACCCAAAACAGACTGGGCGCTGTACGGTGTGGTGCTGTTTTTTGGCGGTCTATTCAACGCACTCGCCATGACCGACCCTTTTTTCAAGTTTGCGGCGTGGCTTTCGAACACTCTTAACACTCGAGTGGAGTTTTTACTGCTGCTTGTTATTCTGGCGGCGGTGGTGGGACTAGGAACCCTGCTCACGCTGTGGGTTTTACGGCGCTCGAGCGCACTGTTAGGCTTTTCCGAGCGCTCAAGTGCGGCTCTAAGGCGCTGGGGCTGGGTATTTTTCCCACTTACGCTGAGCATGTGGGCCGGACACTACAGCTATCACTTTTTAACAGGCTGGGCCAGTATTGTTCCCACGCTGCAAAATTCGCTCGAGCGGCTAGGACTGTATTCCGGGGCGGTCAACTGGCAACTGGCGGGCCTCATTCCCGAAAACTGGCTTTTTCCTACTCAGGTCATCATTCTTTACGCGGGTTACAGTACAGCGCTGTTCGTCGCGTTTAGAGTCGCCTGGAAGGAGCGTAAACTCTCGAGCGCACTCCCTCTTTTTGCGCTGCTCACGGTGCTTTCTATTGTGGTTCTGGTGGTTCTGGCGCAGCCCATGCAGGCTCGAGGGACATTGTTAGCGCAGTAAGGCGGGTAGATTATGAACGTGTGGTCCAATTTTAAACCCAACTCAAAAGCTCGAGCGCAGGTTCTGGCCTCCTGTCTCCTGCTTTCTGCTTTCTGCGGCCAAGCCCAGGCCCACGGCGAATTCGTTCGTACCAACATCACCCTCGTGCCGAAGAGTGGCACTTTCGAGCTGACGATGATTGGCGAGAGCAGCAAACTTCCCATCCTGCAAGCCCAGATTCAGGCGCAGCTCTACCCGCTCACGCCGGAACTAAGGGCCAACCTCGGCCCTAATCAAGATTTGGATTGGGCCAAGCTCGAGCCGGAAAACCGTCTGGCTTACACCGTGCTCGAGGACCAGGGCGGCGGCAAGTATCTGGGTAAGCTCGAGGGCGTCAAGCCCGGTTCTTACGCGCTGCTGCTGGTAGACACCACCTTCAAGGGCGAAAGCGCCAACTCCGCTCGAGCGATTCAAGTAGGAGGAACACAGGTCAAAGCGTCGCTTATTTTGCCCAAGACCAACACGCCCACAAGTTATCTGGTGTACGCCCTGCTGGGACTCCTAATTCCACTAGGCATTCTGGGCGGCGTTCTGGGGGTAGCGTGGCTGGACCGCCGGGGGAAATTAAAGGCTTGATGCGGCTTGCGCCGCACAAACGCTGAACGCGAACAGGCGGCGAGGCCCGGAAGGTGCCGTTTTCGCCAAGACGCCCGGAAGGTGCCGCTCTGTCTAAGATGTCAAACGCCGACCTGTTTTTGGCGTTTGACGTTCAGCGTTTGCAATCTTGACTCCTGACGCTTGTAATCTTTACTTAACCTTGCCACCACTCTTAATAAAGCTCAAAATTTCGGGCCGAACCTCAGACCCCAAAAAAGTCACCCGGCGACCCACTGCACCCAAAATGGTTAAATGATTTGCGCCAGGAATCGTTACATATTTCACCGGACTGTTGTTTTGCTCCAGGCTCGAGCGCATAGAAAGGCCATTTTGGGGTTCTACTGTAGTATCGTTTTCACCCACCAACAGCAAAAAGGGCGGTAGTCCTGGCGTCACTTTACGGGCGGGCATCACCTTCTCGAGCGGCAGGTTATTGAACACACTTTTGGTGTAGCTGGTGTTGTAGTCATAGTCGTAGGGTCCTGCTATCCCAATCACCCCAGCAAAATCCAGCGGCTCGAGGTTTTGAGCTTTCAACTTAGCACGGTCTACGATGGCGTCCGCCACGTTAAAGGCTCCGGCAGAGTGGCCCATCGCGTAAATTTGGGCCGGATTTGCTCCCAGCTCGAGCGCGTGGTCTTTAGCCCAGCGCAAAGCCAGCACAGTATCCTCGGTGAAGGCGGGGTACACCACCTTTGGAAAGAGGCGGTAATTGATGACCAGCGTAACAATACCTTCTCTGGCGAGAGATTCACCTACAAATTTGTGGTCTTCTTTTCCACTCGAGGTCCAACTTCCACCGTGAACAAAAACCACCATGGGCGCATTTTTAGCATTGACAGGACGGTAGATGTCCAAAACTTGACGCTCGAGCGGGCCGTATTTTACGTTCTGGTCCACCCCTAGCCCCCTGGTAAGGGTAAGAGCGTTTAAAGTGCTCACCGGGTTACAGGCCGCCAGTCCGAGAAATCCAGCAATAGAAAGCGAAACAAAAATTTTAATAGGGCGTATCATGGACTCAGTATAAGTGAGCCGCTCGAGTGCGACGGGAAGGGATAATACTGGGTGAACACGAGTGAACAAAGTCCCTCATTCACGTCAGCTAGAAGGTTAAACTAAAGTCATGATTTCTTCGCTCGAGCTGGGATACAGTTTTTGCCCCAACGATACCTTTATTTTTTACGCGCTCACGCACGGCAAAGTCCCGTCTCCGCTGCCCATTCGTGAAATGCTCGAGGACGTGGAAACCCTTAATGAGTGGGCGCTCGAGCGCAGACTCCCGCTGACCAAACTAAGTTACCGGGCCTACTTTGAAGTGATAGAGGATTACGTGGCCCTGCGCTCCGGCAGCGCTCTGGGGCGCGGTGTGGGGCCTTTAATCGTGACCAAAGGGGTGAAGAATTCGCTCGAGGGTTGCACCGTAGCTTCACCCGGGAGGCTGACCACCGCCGAACTCTTGTTGAAACTGTCTCAGCCCAGCGTCGAAGTAGTCCACATGCGCTATGACCTCATCATGCCCGCAGTAGAGCGCGGCGAGGTAGACGCGGGCCTCATCATCCATGAATCGCGCTTTACCTACCAAAATCATGGACTCAGTAAGTTCGCAGACCTGGGCCAGTGGTGGGAAGCAGACACGGGTTTGCCGCTTCCTCTGGGCGCAATTCTGGTCCGCCGAGACTTAGCACTCGAGCTTCAGCAAAACCTGGAAAAAGCCGTGCGCTCGAGCCTGAAATACGCCTACGCTCACCGCGAAGAACCGAGAGCGTACATCCGGGAGCACGCCCTCGAGATGGAAGATTCAGTGATGCAGGCGCATATTGACTTGTACGTGAATGAATTCAGCCTGGACGTGGGCGAATTGGGTGAACAGGCGGTAAAAACGCTTTACGAACGCGCTCGAGCACTGGGCGTGGTGAATGGCTCGAGCCAAGATTTATTTGTGACACGCTAAAAAGACCGTAACACTCGAGCACAACCCACTCTCTATGCTTTTGACTTTAGCTCATCATTCATCAATCACAATTCATCACTGCCCTTTCACTCCCAATCCACTCGAGCAATTGGGGTCACGCCCTCCCCTATCACCTCGAGCACTTTGTATCTGCTGTCAAAGCGCACCGTCACCTCGCCCCGGTCGAAACGCCCGCTCGAGACCACCACTTTGCGGTACACGTAGCCGCTCGAGTCGTCGTGGCTGATATCGGCACTTTTGGTAAAGCGCAGCTCCACCATTTCTCCAAAGCGGTTGGTCTTGACCCGCAGCCGAAACACGTTATTGTCCACTACTTTCACGTAAGGGTCTGGCGGGGTGGCGTCTTTTTTGCGAAATAATCCAAACATGGATAGAGTCTAGCCGCTCGAGCCTCCAATCACGCTACACTCTTTTCTGTGATTACCAAGCGAGTCATTCCTTGCCTGGACGTTCAAAACGGACGGGTGGTCAAAAACGTCAAATTCTTCGAGAACCACCGAGACGCAGGAAATCCGCTCGAGCAGGCCCTGCGCTACGAAGCCCAACTTGCCGACGAGTTGGTATTTTACGACATCACCGCCACCCATGAAGGCCGCAAACTGATGCTGGACGTAGCCGGACAGGTAGCAGAAAGCGTGATGATGCCGCTGACGGTGGGTGGCGGAATCTCGAGCGTAGAGGATTTCCGGCAGCTCCTGCTGTGTGGGGCAGACAAAATCTCGGTCAACTCGAACGCAGTGAAAGACCCAGACCTGATTCGGCGGGCTTCGGACCACTTTGGGGCGCAGTGTGTGGTCCTTTCGATTGACGCCAAACGCAACCCCAGCGGCAAAAGCTGGAATGTGCATGTGGGTGGGGGCCGTGTGAACACCGGAATAGACCTGCTCGAGTGGGCCGTGAAAGGTCAGGCGTTGGGCGCGGGTGAAATCGTGCTAAACGTGATGGACGCCGACGGAACCCAGGCGGGCTTTGATTTGGAAGCCACCAAAGCGGTAGCTCAAGCGACGGACCTCTCCCTGGTCGCATCCGGCGGTGCGGGCAAACTCGAGGACTTTTACGACGTACTCACCGTTGGCGAGGCCGACGCAGCGCTGGCGGC
>JACMOA010000253.1 GCA_014378225.1 Deinococcales bacterium
CTGCGAAGCTCGAAGGAGATTTCGTCAAAATGTCCCGCCTGATGCAGGTACTCGAGGCCCTTGTCTTCAAAGGCTGTGGGGCCTGAAGTGTTTGAGAGCTGAGCCGCCGTGCGCCGTCCCTGCGGTTTGGGCGGGCGTTTGCGCTGGGTAAAGCGCCCATCGGGGGCATCAGAGGGTTTGTTCTTGGTCATTCGTTCAAAGCTAGCATACTCGAGGGTGAGGTATAGGTTTTGGGGCGAGTTTTGAGGGACGGGTTGTCGGTTTTCGATAAATGCTGGATGAGTTGTGAGAGATATGTTTTCGGTTATCAGTTGTCGGTTTTTAGTAACTGATAACCGACAACCAACATCCCTTACTCCACACTATCGTCATCCACACTCTTGGACTGCTCGAGGTGCGCTACATCGTTGTAACTCAGCAGTTTACCACCCTCGGCACCGTAAAGCATTCGGGTGATGGAGGTATTTTCGATGCTCAGTCGCGCCCACACGTCCTGCAAACCTCCGCCCAGGGCCAGTGAAACCGCCACCCGGACCACACCGCCGTGCGTGAAAATCAGGACCCGCTCACCGGGATGCCGCTCACTCAGCTCGAGCAGGGCGTTTTGAACTCTGGCGTACAGGTCTGCCATACTCTCGCCACCCGGTCTGCGGGTTCCCCAGGGGTCGGCCTTGAGCGATTCATAATATTCGGGAAAATCGGCGTGAATCTCCCGCCAGTTTTTGCCGGAAAAGTGACCCACGTCAATTTCGCGCAATCGTGGCTCGAGCAATAGAGACAGCGGTTCACCCTCCAGTAGAGCGCTGGCAATCTGAGCGGTTTCCCGCGCCCGCATCAGGTCGCTCGAGTAAAGGGCCGAGAATTTGAGTCCTTTTAAACGCAGGGCCAGTTGCTGCGCCTGAGAACGTCCTTCCTCGTTGAGTTGGATGTCGGTATGGCCCTGAGCCTGCCCGGAGGCATTCCACAGGGTTTCACCGTGCCGAATCACCCAGAATTCGGTCAGGGGAGCGCTCACTCGAGAACCACGTCTTCACCCGCTTGCAGGGTCCCAATGGTGTAAGGGGTCTCCCCTGCTCGCTCGAGCACCGTTAAAGCCCGCTCGAGCTGAGCCGCAGGCAGCATAAACACAAATCCGATGCCCATATTCAGGGCGCTGTGTGCTTCACGTACATCCACACCAGAGCGCTCCACAATGAGTTGAAACAGAGGTGGAACAGGCCAGCTCGAGCGTTTCAACCTCGCGCCCAGACCCGCCGGGAATACTCGAGGCAGGTTTTCCACCAAGCCGCCCCCAGTGATATGCGCCATCCCGCGCACCTCGAGACCCGCATCCTGTAAAGCTCTGTACGCGCCCAGATATTCGCGGTGCGGCTCGAGCAGGGCGTCAAATAGGGTACGTCCGTTCAGGTCCGCGCGAGCCTCATCAAAATTCAAACCCTCGAGCACCTTTCTCGCCAGACTAAAGCCGTTGGTATGCAGACCGCTCGAGGGCAGCCCAATCAGAACATCTCCCGCCTCGAGCGTATGTCCATCCACGACATTTTCACGGTCCACCACGCCAATCAGGGTTCCCACAAGGTCCAGCTCACCCGGTAGGTACACTCCCGGCATTTCGGCGGTTTCACCGCCTAAATGCGCCACGCCCAGCTTTTCGCAGGCTTTTGCCGCTCCGGTGACTACCTCGGCCACCCGCTCAGGAATCAGTTTTCCCATCGCGATGTAATCCAGAAAAAACAACGGCCTTGCGCCCTGTACCAGCAAATCATTGACGCAGTGATGCACGATGTCCGCGCCCAAACCGCCAAAACGGTTCGCCTGAACGGCTACTTTGGTCTTGGTTCCCACCCCGTCGGTGGAGGCCACCAGCACCGGGTCTTTTAGGTCAGAGAACGCTCGAGCGGAAAACAGCCCGCCAAACGCGCCCACCCCAGCCAGAACGTGCGGGGTGTAGGTGCGCTCCACCGCGCCTTTCATCAGCTCTACGGCGCGGTTTCCCTCTGCAATATCCACCCCTGCATCCTTGTAATCCATGGTCATAACCCAGAACCCCTCGAGCGTCAGTCTACTCGAGCGTCAGTTTACTCGAGGTGGATGTTTTAGACCTCTTTTGATTTCAATTTTATTTTGCAAAGCGGTGCTGCTCAGGGGCAAACGTCAAACGCCGACCTGTTTGTGACGGTTGACGTTTGCTGCAAGTAGGGCAAAGCACGAATCGAACGTTCAAACACTTTGGCACCTACGTTGACTGTTTCTGCGCCCAGTGCGGATAGCCCCCCTCTAACTCGAGCACATCCGTAAACCCATGCGCCCTCAGCAAGCTGGCCGCGCCCACCGAGCGTACTCCAGATTGACAATGCACCAAAACCCTACGGTCTCGAGGAATTCGCTCGAGCTGACCATAAAGCTGACCCGCGTGGATATGAACCGCTCGAGGGAAATTTCCGGCGTCGTACTCTGCCCTGGTTCGCACGTCCAGCACAAATGTTTCCGGCTCGAGCGCATTTAAGGGGCGTACACTCAAAGGCTCAAAGCGCTGGAGGGGCAAACCTTTGAGCGTGTCCACATAGCCTACTACACCGTCCACGCCCACCCGCCACAGCCGTTCACGCAGGGTCTGGGCCTCGAGCGGGGTCCTGGCAAACAGCACCAGAGGCCGGGTTTCACTCTCAGGGTCCAGTAACCAGCCCGCGTAAGTTTCAAAAGTTCGGTTGGCCGCCAGACTGAGGCTATCTGCCAGTCCCCCCGCTTGATAATCCTCTTTGGGGCGAGTGTCCAGCAAGAGTTTTCCTTCGAGCGCACCGGGTTCAAGTCGCTCGAGTTTCTCGGTGGGAACGAATGCGGGACCTTCACGATTCTGACGCTTCATTCGGCCAAAGTAGCGGGGCGCGTCCGGTTGGCCCTCGAGCAGAGTTTGGGTGAAACCTGCTGGGTCTCCCCGCTCGAGGAATTCAGACCACCACGCGAATCTGCGCTCATACCCCGCCGTGCTGGACGAAACCGCGCCCAGCGCTTTGCCACACGCGCTGCCCGCGCCGTGACCGGGCCAAACTTGCACATGGTCCGGTAGCTCAAGAAAGGTGCTTCTCAGGCTCTCGAAAAGCTGTTTTGCTCCGTTGTAGCGGGTATTCACACCTCCCGCAGCCTCGTCGAGTAGGTCAGGACGGCCCAGGTCTCCCACAAATACAAAGTCTCCACTGAGCAGCAGCATCGGAGAATCTGCCCTGGCTCCATCTACCACGGCAAAGCAGAGGTGTTCCGGTGTGTGTCCCGGCGTATGTAGGGCCTCGAGCGAGACCGCACCCAGTTCAATCCTCGAGCCGTGGTGCAGAGGTTGATGGGCCATCCCATATGACCAATCCGCACCGCCCTCATCGCTGAGGTACAATTCGGCTCCGGTTGCCCTTGCCAGCTCGAGCGACCCAGAAAGGTAATCTGCGTGGATATGGGTCTCGGTTACAGCCACAATACGCAGCCCCTCGGTGTGTGCCAGCTCGAGGTAAACGGCTACGTCCCGGCGAGGGTCTATCACCATAGCAATACCTTCCCGTTGACAGCCAATCAGGTAACTGGCCTGGGCCAGATTTGCGTCATAGATTCGCTTGAAGTACATGCTTGACCTCCCCTCAGCCCGTCGAAAGCCCCTATTGAAAGCCGGCCTCGAAACCTTGTCTCGAATTATCTAACTACTGACCTGTACTCCATGAGGATAGCTTCCCGCATCTTCATTGTTTGCGTTTGGGCCGCATCCGCTACCACTTTTCTACATTCGCGGTTCTCGAGATTCACAGGCTCGAGCATCCACAGGACCAATTATCTCGTACAGAACGCGCAGCTAAAAACCATGCGAACACCTCTTGAGTTCCAGGCTCCACCTGTGCTACCCTACTCGATAGTGTTTTGCGCCTGGTAGGGCCGAAACGCGCCCGATGGCAAGGGGGTCAGGCTCGAGAGTTTTCCCCGGACGCTCAGGTTTTGGCTAGCGCTTAATTCTCTCTACTGGAGCTGTAAATGAAGACTTACATGCCTAAAGAAGTTGCACCCGACTGGGTGCTGGTAGACGCCGAGGGCCAGGTTCTGGGCCGTCTGGCCACCAAAATCGCCAGCATCATTCGCGGCAAGCACAAGCCCACTTTCACCCCTAACATGAGCACCGGCGACTACGTGATTGTCATCAACGCTGAAAAAATCGTGTTGACCGGGGGCAAGCTTGACGGCAAGCTGTACACCCGTTACAGCGGCTTTCAGGGTGGCCTCAAGGTCGAGACCGCTAGAGTCGCCATTGCCAAGCACCCAGACCGGGTTATAGAGCACGCCGTGTTTGGAATGCTGCCCAAAGGTCGTCTGGGCCGTACCCTGCACACCCACCTCAAGGTTTACGCCGGAAATCAACATCCCCACGAAGCGCAACAACCTCGCAAGCTGGAGCTTTAATATCATGGCTACTGAAAAAACTGAGAAGTTAGAGCAGTACTACGGAACCGGTCGCCGCAAGGCCGCCATCGCCCGCGTGTTTCTGCGCCCTGGTGAAGGCAAATTGATGGTCAATGACAAGGACTTCCAGACCTACTTTCGCGGCATCATCAAGGCCCGTGACTCGCTGCAAGCCCTGCTCGAGACCGGAACCCTGCGCCGTTTCGACGCCTACATTACCGTGGAAGGCGGCGGCATTGCCGGTCAAGCTGACGCTATCAAACTGGGTCTGGCTCGAGCACTGCTTCAGGTCAACCCTGACTTTCGCCCCGCGCTCAAACTCAAAGGTCTGCTCACCCGCGACCCTAGAGAAGTGGAGCGTAAGAAGCCTGGTCTGAAAAAAGCCCGCCGCGCTCCGCAGTTCAGCAAGCGCTGAATTCAGGATTTTGGACCCTTTGCCCCCTCGAGAGAGGGGGTTTTTTGTGCTCGAGTACAGAAGACCTCCGGCGAAAGTGGGACCGGGGCTGTTCCCGGTTCTATTTATGACCGAGTGAAACGAGTAGGAGTAAAAGTGAAACAGGTCTGGAGGCGACTTTCGCCGGAAGTCCAGAGTATGGGCCTCA
>JACMOA010000254.1 GCA_014378225.1 Deinococcales bacterium
ACACCTTTGGCGCACTGTTCAGCCTGGGCCTTTACGCCCAATTCCTCAGCGAACCCGAACTGTTCCGAGCCAAATACGACGACCTGCTTTCACACACCGGACTCGAAGACGCCGCACCTCTGGCAGCCCGTTTTGGCATTGATATTCGCTCTAAAGCGTTCTGGAAGAGTTCTCTGGATGTGATTGTCTCGAGCATTGACGAGTACGAGAAAATTAGTTTGGGGGGGTAAGGTTAGCGCTCGAGTGCAAATGCGCTACCCCCAGCTCTTTTGCGCTTCGCTGTCTTGGCCTGACTTCAGCACCGCGCGGTTCATCGCGCCCTCACGGGCTGGGCCGCTTAAAAGAATGTCCCCCTGAATAGGGGGAGCGTCAAAACATTGGAGCGCCAAGCCTTTACTTTCCCCCTATTCAGGGGGAAAAATACCGCAATAGCGTAGTGGACAGGCCCGCTAGGTAATAGCGTAGCAGACAGGCTCGCTAGGTGCTGTTTTGTCCAAAACAGCGCTTGCGGTTCAAGGAGGTAGCGTATTTGCGCTCGAGCGCCAACCCCCGCACAAATTGATTGCTTTCGTTTCTTTCAAAACTTTCAAAACTTTCAAAACTATGCTAAACTCAGCTCAGGAGGAAAAATTATGAAATTACTGGTCACGGGTGGAGCGGGGTTTATCGGCAGCCATATTGTAGAGGGTGCGCTCGAGCAGGGTTGGGAAGTGGCCGCGCTGGACGACCTTTCCAACGGACGGCGTGAAAATGTTCCCTCGAGCGCCCAATTTTTTCAGGTGGACATCAGAGATGCGGCGGCGCTCGAGGCGGCTTTCGCAGAGTTCAAGCCGGATGTGGTGAGCCATCAGGCGGCTCAGGCTTCGGTGGCTGTCAGCGTGCGCGAACCTGTTCTGGACGCCAACATCAACGTGATTGGGGGCCTCAATGTGCTCGAGTGCGCCCGTAAACACGGGGTAGGCCGGGTGCTGTTTGCCAGTACGGGTGGGGCTATCTACGGCGAAGTGCCAGACGGTCAGAAAGCCAATCCCTCCTGGCCTGCACTGCCGCAAAGCCCGTATGCCACCAGTAAACTGGCTTTCGAGCGCTATTTAGCGACGTATGGAATTCAATTCGGTCTCGAGTCCACCATTTTGCGCTACGCCAACGTGTACGGCCCCCGTCAGGACCCGCACGGCGAGGCGGGCGTGGTGGCAATTTTTGCCCGCAGGCTGCTCGAGCATCAGAGTATCCGGGTATACGCCCGCAAGCTCGAGGGCGATTCTGGCTGTGTGCGTGACTACGTGTACGTAAGCGATGTGGTCCGGGCTAATCTGGCAGCGGCTAGGGGAGAGCTGAGTATTGGAACTCTCAATATCGGGACCGGAGTAGCTACTCCCACGCTCGAGATTGCCCACCAACTTGAACGACACCTCAAGGTCAAGGGAGATTTGGGTTACGGCCCGCAGCGCCCCGGCGACGTGGAATACTCTGTGTTGGACGAATCTGACTATGTGCGCTTGTTGGGTCCACTCACCTCGCTCGAGGGGGGGTTAGAGCAAACGGCCCAGTGGTTCGAGACACACGCCTGAAGTGTATCTCGAACCGCTCGAGCGATTGTAGTTTCTGAAAGGTGTAGTTTCTGAAAGGCAAAACTGGGGAAATCCAAACGGATTTCCCCAGTTTTTTGTCCGAGTGGAGTTATGGAGCTTAAAGGTGAAGCGGTTTTTCCTCGCCTTTGGCTTCGCGGTCCTCGAGCACTTTTCCCAGGATAAAAAAGGTGGGCGCCCAATGTCCAGTAAACAGCCCGTCACGCTGGGTTTCGGCGCTTTGTTTGGATTTACCGCTGAGAAAGTTAATGGCGGACAGCACAATCGAGGCCATGCCTAAAACATAGAAAATTCCTGATGGTTTCATGTTTAAATCCTCCCGTTTAAATCACTATAAAGCAGCTATGAGGAGTTTTTCTTTAGCGTGGGTTGAGCGTTTCTTGACTCGAGCTTGGGTCTTTGCGCCCAAAAAGGAGTGCAGGTGCTTTTCCGCCCTCGAGCGTGCTCATTTTCAGAAACTTCTAACCCAATTCCTCGTATATTGGAAAGGGTTTACCCCACAATGAGGTTCGCGCCTTCTTGGGACTGTACTTCTACTGCATTTGTCACCGCTCGAGGGAAGACTTCCCCCGACTTTTAGGAGGATTCAAACATGGGTATTTTAGACCGCATTTCCCGCTTACTTCGCGCCAACGTCAACGAAATGATTAGCAAGGCTGAAGACCCACGCCTGATTATCGAGCAAGCCCTGCGCGATATGAGAACTGCGTATCAGGAAGCCCGTGAAGAAGTGGCTGGGGCTATGGCCCAGCAAAACAAGCTGACCCGCGAGCGCGACCTGAACAAAAAGCAGGCCGCCGAGTACGACGATAAAGCCCGTGAAGCACTCAAGATGGGCCGCGAAGATTTGGCCCGTGAAGCCTTATCTCGCAAAAAGAACTTTGAGCAGGTGTCCGAAGGTTTTGCTCAGCAGGTCGAGCAAAACGATAGCGTGGTAGAGCAACTCAAGACCCAATTGATGGCGCTCGAGCACAAAATCAGTGAAATGGACGCCAAGAAAGACCTGCTGCAAGCCCGTCAACAAACCGCTGCCGCTACCGACAAACTCGAGCGTATTTCAGGATTCGACAAGGCCGACGGTGCTTCCGGGGCATTTGAGGAAATGGAACGCAAGGTTGCCGGGATGGAGGACAAGTCCAAAGCCATGTCGGAGTTGCGTAAACAGGGCGACTTGGACGCACAACTGGCTGAAGTAGGCAAGAAGTCCGAAGTAGAAGACGAACTGGCTAAGATGAAAAAAGATATGGGCATGGCCGGATAGATTTTTCAGGCCGCTCGAGGGCGCACTCAGGTGCGCTCTTTTTCTTGGCTCGAGTTTTCGGCTCGAGGGTCCTTAAACATATTTCTGAAATTCAAAAGTTCTTCTAAAAGTAGCGCTCCATAGGTCATTCTTTACTCATTGCTCATTGCTGCTTAACACACTAATGCAAAGTCATGCTTTATGAGTCACAATCACTCGAGAGTCCAACGTTCTACAAAATCATCAATAGTGACGGTCCCCGCTCGAGGAAAAATTTATGCTAAAAAACACGAAAACGCGTGCTTTCGTCCTTTTTGTCCTGCTTGGAAGCCTGCTCACCGCCTGTCCTCCGGCCCCCAGCGCTCCGGTTCCCAAAGCCTCATCCGGTGCTACCATCAGCACGGTCACGTTTTACCCCTATCAAAATGCGCTCGAGTGGCGCTATCTCAGTCCCGGCGACGCACTCACTCTAGCGCCTTACGTTCGTAAAGCAGGCGGTGCAACCCTACTGGGTGATATTCCGGTGCAGACCAGCACCCAGATTGGGCGTGGCACCGAGACCACGTGGTACCGCACTTATTCAGACACTGGAGTTTATCTAAACGGTATCGCTAAACCCGGTCTCAAGGTACTGATTAACCCCGCATGGCGCGAGTATCCCGCTTCGGGAGAGTGGAGGGTGGGACTGCGCTGGAGTGGCTCGAGCAACCTGACCATACTGGACGACACCGGCAAGGAGCGCCAGAAGTTGACCGGGAATTATGTTTATACCGTGCTCGAGCAGGCAGACCGAACCGTAAACGGTGTGGCTTACCGGGTTTGGGTGGTCAACCGTCAGATTATTGGGGAAGCCAAGAATCTGTTTCCCGAATCGAGTGACTTTTGGTTTGTACCTTATGTTGGGGAAGTCAAAACTCCCGAAGGCTTGCTGCTGTCCGGGACAAATTTCAAGAGCCGATAGTTTAAACTCGAGAAACTCTTGAGCGAAGGCCAGAAAAATGGCTCGAGCCAGCCTCGCCACCCAAAGGAAACTCCATGTTACTCGACGCTATCCAAAGCCCCTCCGACCTTAAGCTGTTACGCCGTGACGAACTTCCTATTCTGGCTTCCGAGCTGCGCCGGGAAATCATCCGCATTACGGCGATGGGCGGCGGACACTTGGCCTCGAGCCTGGGCGCGGTAGATTTGATTGTGGCGCTGCACTATGTGTTAGACAGCCCTCGAGACCGAATTTTGTTTGATGTGGGCCATCAGGCGTATGCCCACAAACTTCTGACCGGACGCCGAGACCGAATGCACACCATCCGCAAGGAAGGTGGGCTGTCCGGCTTCACCAAAGTCTCGGAAAGCGAGCACGACGCGATTACCGTGGGCCACGCTTCTACCAGTCTGGCCAGTGCGCTGGGCATGGCTTACGCCAGGGATTCGCTGGGTCAGGACTACCAGATTGCGGCCATGATTGGCGACGGTAGCCTGACCGGTGGAATGGCGCTGGCGGCCTTAAATCAGATTGGCTTTACCCAGAAGAACATGATTATCGTGCTCAACGACAATGAGATGAGCATTTCTGAAAACGTGGGCGCTCTGAACAAGTTCATGCGAACTCTACAAGTGCAGCCCTGGTTTCAGGACGCCGAAGGCGCAGGTAAAAAAGCACTCTCGAGCCTCAGCCGCCCCTTAGGCGAGATTCTGAGCCGCGCCAAAGATTCGGCCCGCAGCTTTTTTGACCCCCAGAGTGTGAATCCCTTTCACGCAATGGGAGTGCGTTATGTGGGTCCAGTAGATGGTCACGATGTGCAGGAACTGGTGTACCTGCTCAAACACCTGACTCAGCTCGAGGGACCCACCATTCTGCACGCGCTGACTAAAAAGGGCAAAGGTTTGGGCTATGCCGAAGCCAACCCCATCAAGTGGCACGGCCCGCCCAAGTTCGACATTGAACTCGGAGAAACCAGCGCCTCGAGCGGACACAGTTGGAGCGCAGCTTTTGGCGACGCGATGATTGAACTCGCAAAAGACGACCCTCGAGCGTTTGTGATTACCCCCGCCATGCGTGAAGGTTCGGGATTGGTGAAATACAGCAAAGTCCACCCCAATCGCTATCTGGACGTAGGCATTGCCGAGGATGTGGCGGTCACGGTGGGCGCTGGCATGGCACTTCAGGGAATGCGCCCTGTGGTGGCTATTTATTCCACTTTTTTGCAGCGCGGTTTTGACCAGGTGATTCACGATGTAGCCATCGAAAACTTACCGGTCATTTTTGCAGTGGACCGGGGCGGCATGGTGGGCGCGGACGGCTCCACCCACCATGGCGTATTTGACCTGAGTTTTTTGCGCTCTATTCCCAACGTCAGTATTGCGCTGCCTAAAGACGCGCTCGAGCTGCGGGCCATGTTCAAGGGAGCGGTCAAGCGTGGCGGCCCGGTCGCTATTCGTTATCCCAGAGGCAATGTGGAACCCGCTCCAGAAGGCTCCTGCCCGGACCTTGGGTGAGGAACCTGGGGGCGCCTGAAAAAGCCCAGTGAGGTGGTGGTGCTGGCGGGCTTGAAGGCGCTCGAGTATGCCCGGAGAGCGATG
>JACMOA010000255.1 GCA_014378225.1 Deinococcales bacterium
CGCCAGCCGTATAGGTGGCCTCGACGTTGTAAATGCGAATGGTGTAGGGCATAAAGTTCTCCTGCGTCCGCTCGAGTGGGTATAAAAAGTGCTCGAGAGTATCATACGAATTCCAAAAATTTTGTGTTTCAAGATTTTTTCGAGCGGCGAGGCCTGTGAGGTGCCGTTTTCGCCAAGCAATCCAGCCCATGACGCGAGCAGGCCCGGAAGGCGGGATGGCCCGATAGGCTGCGAGGCATGGGAGGTGCCGTTCTCGCCAAGATAGTGTTGCTTATCCCAAAACAGCGTCCGACCCCTACAGGACCGTTACCCTGAGTTATACCCCCTCTTAGCTGCCCCCGTGTTTCGAGGGCCACTTTCCCCTATGCTCGAAAGTATGTCACGGCTTGGACTCATCGCAAAGTACGCTCAGTATCTTCCCGTCACGCCCAAAACCCCACGTTTAACCCTGCACGAAGGCGATACCCCACTGATTTATATGTATCAGCTCTCCGAGATGTTGGGTTTCCAGCTTTGGGTCAAGTACGAGGGCCTCAATCCCACCGGGTCTTTCAAAGACCGGGGCATGGTGATGGCGGTAGCCAAGGCGCTCGAGGAGGGTGCAGAGCGCATCATTTGCGCCAGCACCGGGAACACCAGTGCGGCAGCGGCAGCTTACGCGGCGCGTTCAGGAATTGGTTGTGTGGTCCTGATTCCTGACGGCAACATTGCGCTGGGCAAACTGGCCCAAGCTGCCATGTACGGGGCCAAAATCGTTTCCATTGATGGAAACTTCGATGTAGCGCTGGATTTGGTGATTGAGATTGCCCGAACCGAACCCATCACGCTGGTCAATAGCGTCAATCCTTTCCGGCTCGAGGGGCAGAAAACCGCCGCTTTCGAGATTGTGGACCGATTAAGTGGCGTTCCCGACATTCTAGCGATTCCGGTGGGCAACGCAGGCAATATTTCCGCATACTGGAAGGGTTTTACTGAGTATCAGGCCCACGGTATCTCGAGTGGGCGGCCCAAAATGTATGGTTTTCAAGCGGCGGGCGCGGCTCCACTGGCACGCGGACTCGAGCGGGTGGACCACCCCGAAACCCTGGCCACCGCCATCCGAATCGGCAAACCCGCCAGCGCACACCTGGCCAAAGCTGCAGTAAACGAGTCTGGCGGCCTTTTTGATATGGTCACGGATGACGAAATTCTGGACGCTTACCGTTTACTGGCCCGCGAAGGCATCTTCTGCGAACCCGCGTCTGCGGCCTCGGTGGCGGGGATTCTCAAGCAGCACCGTGAAGGCAAGCTGGGCGGCGTCTCACTGGTTGTGGCGGTGCTCACCGGAAACGGCCTCAAGGACCCTGGAACTGCGCTCAAAGCGGTTCCGGTTGAACCCATCGTCACCTCGAGCGACCACCAAAGCGTCATGCGGGCGATTGGGGGGTGAGGGTGTTGCTCGAGTTTTCGAGATTTTTTTTGGCGTTTGGGCGTTTGAAAGAGGGAAAGAGGGAGAGAGGGAAAGAAACAGATTCGGCAAGAGAATGTCGCTCTGATTTACCCTCTTACCTACTTACCTCCTTACCCTCTGAAGGTCCCTTATGACCTCGAGCGCAAAAAACAAAACCCTACAAGTCCGCGTTCCCGCCTCGAGCGCTAATTTGGGGCCGGGGTTTGACTGTATGGCGCTGGCGTTGGGGCTTTATACCACCGTCCGGCTGAGCGCGTCAGAACAGCTCGAGGTGGTTCCCATCGGGGAAACCCTCAAGGACACTCCCAGGGACTCGAGCAATTATGTCTACGAATCCTTGCTCGAGGTGTTCGAGCGCGTAGGTCAGAGTGTTCCTCCGCTACGGCTCGAGATTGAAAGTGACATTCCGCTGGCCCGTGGACTAGGCTCGAGCGCGGCGGCGTTGGTGGCCGCCCTCATTGCGGCCAACGTGTGGCTCGAGTCTCCCCTCTCGGGTGCGGACCTGATGGATTTATCGAGTTTTCTCGAGGGCCACCCAGACAATGTGGGTGCGGCACTGTACGGCGGCGCGGTGGTCGCCACCTTTGACGGCTCGAGGGCGTCTTGTCTGACCCTAGCGGTTCCGCAAAATTTGGGGGCGCTGGTGGTGGTTCCCACCTACGCACTCAAAACTGAGGTAGCGCGGGGCGTGCTGCCCACACACTACTCGAGGGCGGACGCGGTCCACGCTCTTTCGCACACGGCGCTGCTGGCAACTGCGCTGGCCACAAATCGGCTGGAGTATCTGGCCGAAGCCATGCAGGACCGGATTCACCAGCCGTACCGCGCTTCACTGGTGGAGGGGTTGCCAGAAATTCTCGAGGGTGCCACCCGCTACGGTGCACTGGGTGCAGCCCTGAGCGGCGCGGGTCCCAGTGTGCTGTGTCTGTTTGATAAGGACGCCAACACACTTCTCACGCTGCACGCATGGCTGACCAAACTGCTCGAGACGTATGGATTTGCCGCAAACCTGCTCGAGCTGGAGATTCCGGGCGGAGGGGCTGAAGCGAGCTGGATTTAAAGCATCTTGCAGAGGTTTGGAGTTGTGGGATGGGCGAAAGAGTAGTGGCACAATCTAACATGCTATCATGTGCTTATGGTTCAAACGATACGTGTACGTCGGA
>JACMOA010000256.1 GCA_014378225.1 Deinococcales bacterium
AACAACTGCGGCCCAGCATCCATTGTCGGTGTCTTAGGTGCATACGGCTTCAAAGTGTCCCAGGAAGAGGCTAAAAAAGTGTTGCGCCCTACTGGGATTGGTTACATGTCAGTGGACGTTATTGATGGATATGTGAAGCAGTATGGCTTACGTGCAACACACTTCAAGAGCGGTAACCTCGAGCATGTGAAGCGCACCCTAGATTTGGGGGTTCCGGTTTTAGTGTTGCAGTGGCTACGCGGTTCGGGCGAGGGCAAGACTTTTGTGGGCGAGATTCCCCACTTCAGAACCGTGCGCGGTTACGACGATAAGCAGAAGACCTTCTGGATGGATGACCCCTTGCTAGGAGCCAACGCCACCATTTCTTATAAGGATTTTGTGACGCTCTGGAGCGTGTACAACAACGATTTTATTCCCATCTACCCAAAAGGAATGGAAGCCAAGCTCGAGCGGGCGATAGGCGTTAGAATTCCCCGGACATGAGCCTGACCTTATCCATTGACACCGCCACTGAACATCTGGTTTTAGCACTCGAGGGCCATACCCTTCAGCTCGAGCGCCAGATTCACCTGGGACGCACCCACGCAGAAAGAATTGCGCTCGAGGTGCAACAGTTATTTGCTGACTCTGGACTGGCTTTTAGGGCTGAAAAAATTGTGTTGGGTCTCGGACCAGGGTCTTACACGGGTTTGCGGGTGGGTGCCAGTTACGCGCTGGGGCTGGCTCGAGCCTGGAGCGTCCCCTTGCTGGGCGTGAGTACGCTCGAGGGTGTAGCCGCACGCTCAGACGGTCTGGTAGCCGCCACGCTTGAGGCCCGCAAAGGCAACGTTTATGGGGGAATTTACTGGGTTGTAGCGGGTGAAGTGGTTGAGGTTTTACTCGAGGAAAACAAGTTCGAGCGTTCCCTATTTCTCGAGCGGGCAAGCGACCTGGGTGCAACTGTGCTCGAGTTTGATGCGCCAAGCGGTCTGGGACTGGCTCGAGTGTCCAGAAAGCGCGGTGCCGAGGACTGGAAGGTCAAATACCTTTAGACTTGTGGGTTTATTCGCTCTAACAAAGCTTTAAACTGAGGTATGGCGCAGCTCTACGACCTCAATCCTTATCTACAGACCTTTGAAGCTGAAGTAGTGGCGC
The DNA here is from genome assembly GCA_014378225.1 of Deinococcales bacterium. Classification (GTDB taxonomy): domain Bacteria; phylum Deinococcota; class Deinococci; order Deinococcales; family Deinococcaceae; genus JACMOA01. The sequence goes on from JACMOA010000256.1 coordinate 1,135, forward strand.
TTGAGGGTCAAAAAATCGCGTTGAGCCAGACCCTTTTCTATCCTGAAGGCGGCGGTCAGAATTCCGACACAGGTCTGCTCGAGTGGGGTGACGTAAAGGCTCAGGTGGTGGGTCTCGAGAAACGGGACGGTGCTGTTTGGCACACGCTCGAGGGTATAGTTCCGCAGGTGGGAACCGTGCTCGAGGGACGCATGGACTGGAACCGCCGTTACCGCCACATGCAGCGCCACACCGCTGAGCATTTGCTGGCGCAAGCTTTTTTAAGGGTCAGTTCTGATTTTAGAGTGCAGGCGGTGAGTATGCGTAGCCCAGAATGCACCCTGGACTTCGGGGGCCACCCCGATGAGTCAGACGCGCTCGAGGCTACGAAGGTGTGGATGGAAGCCGTTTACCGCAATTTGCCCGTTCGGGCTTTTGAGGTTTTGGATTCTGACCTCGAGCGTTATCCCTTGCGACGCGCCCCAAAAGTGAGCGGTCTGGTGCGGCTGGTGGTGGTGGAAGACCCTTCAGACTCGAGCGGATTCTGGGAAGTGAGCGCCTGTGGAGGTACACACCTGGCCCGCACCGGAGAGGCGGGGCCACTGCTGATTCATCGGCTCGAGCGGGTAAAAAGTGGTCTGACCCGCGTGGTGTTCAGCGCCGGATGGGAAGCTTTCGAGCAACTCTCTCAAACTTATTTGGACGCTCGAGGGTTAGCGCAAGGTTTCTCCAGTGGACTGCCTCAACTGGTCTCTAGGGTGGAAAGTTTAAGAGAAGAGCACGCGGGTCTCAAGACATTGCTCGAGGACAGCAGGCTCGAGGTGGCCCGTCACCGGGTTGAAGCTGCGCCCTCCCACGACTGGAACGGCGGCGTTTTAAAGGTGCTAGAGCTGGAAAATTTGGAGCTGATGTCTGCCGTCATCAAAACTCTGGGAGCGCTCGAACGCACGCTGGGGATTGTGTATGGTGAAGGCAAAGTGGCTGTGACCAGTACGATGGACTCTCGAGCGGGGGATGTGCTGCGCGAACTCCTCGAGCGGAGCGGTGGAAAAGGCGGCGGCAGACCCGAACTGGCCCAGGGCAGCGCGGACCCAGCCAAACTCAAAGAGGCCATTGAACGCTGGGTCCGCTCGAGCGCCCAAGTACCAGAGGTTAGATCATGAAATCACCCTCGAGCAATACTAAAATTCCTCCAGAGTCCACCCTCGAGCCAGAGTCTAGCCTTAAACCAGAGCAGGGCTACAGCACCAAGGCGGTTCAAACTGGAATTCCCCGCACCTCACAGCATGGGGTGGGCTTTGCCGTTCAAAACATGGCGGCTTTCCAGTTCGAGACGCTCGAGGAAGGTGCTGAGATTTTTGCCAGCGGAGAGGGGTTCAGTTACGCACGGGTACAAAATCCCACAGTCAAGGCGCTCGAGGAAAGGCTTTCTTCGCTCGAGGGGGCATTGACCACCGTAGCTCTAGCCAGCGGTCAGGCGGCCAGCTTCACCGCCATGCTCGCCACTTGCCGGGTGGGAGACCACATCGTGGCCTCCTCGAGCGTATTCGGCGGTACCAGCGGTTTGCTGAACAACGTTTTACCTAATCTGGGAATTCGCTCGAGCCTGGTGGAGAACACCGTCGAGGCTATTCAGGCCGCCCTGACCCCCGAAACCCGGCTGGTCTGGATTGAAACACTGGGCAACCCGGTCTGCGATGTACCGGACCTCGAGCAACTGGCGCAGGTAGCCCATAAAAGTGGGGCACTGCTGTGCGTGGACAACACCTGGGCCGGAATTGGCCTGCTGTGCCGACCTTTTGAGTACGGGGCCGACCTCATCGTTCACAGC
>JACMOA010000257.1 GCA_014378225.1 Deinococcales bacterium
ACTCCCAGCGAAATCGCCTTCTCGAGCTTGCTGCCCGCATCTTCTCCCGCCAGCAGGTAGTCGGTTTTTCCGGTCACACTCCCCGTCACCCTGGCCCCTTCACCCTCGAGCAGTTTTTTCATTTCATCCCGCCCCCTCGATAGTGACCCAGTGATGACGAAGCTCAGACCCGCCAACTTATTCCCTTTAGCCGCCACCTCACTTTTCAGGTCGAGTCCGCTGCGCTCGAGCCTGCCCACCAGAGCGCGGTTTTTCTCCTCGGTAAAGAAAGAAACTACCGCCTGAGCGATGCGTTCTCCCAAACCCGGAATATTTTCGAGTTGCTCGAAATTTGCCGCCATCAGCGCGTACAGGTCGGGGAAATGGCGCTCGAGCAAATCTGCGTTTCTCGAGCCGACATAAGGCAGGCCCAGCGCAAAAATCAGCCGTCCCAGCGGGCGGGTTTTGCTGTCCTCGAGCTGTTTTAGAATCTTGTTCGCGTTCTTTTCGCCCATCCGCTCGAGGGTGAGAATCTGGTCCAGAGTAAGAGTATAAAAATCCGAAACATCCTTGACCAGTGCGGCTTCCACCAATTGATTGACAATTTTCTCGCCCAATCCCGCGATGTCCATTGCGCCCCTCGAGACAAAATGAATCAGTTTTTGGTAGTTCTTAGCCGGACACTCCGGGTTGGGGCAGAAGTGCGCGGCCTCGCCTTCAGAACGCTCGAGCGGGGTCCCGCACACCGGGCATTCTGTGGGAAAGGTGTAGGGCTGCGTTCTTTCTGGGCGCTTCTCGAGCACAACTCTGACAATTTCAGGAATGATGCCGCCCGCCTTACGAATCACTACCGTATCGCCCATTCGCAAATCTAGCGCCCGGATGAAATCCTCGTTGTGTAGTGTCGCGTTGGACACCACCGAACCCTCCACCCGAATCGGCTCGAGGCGGGCCAGCGGGTTGATTTTTCCGGTGCGGCCCACCTGGGTATCAATGGTCAACAAGCGGGTTTGCACCTCTTCTACTGGAAATTTATAGGCGATAGCGTAGCGCGGCGCTCTTGAGGTGAGGCCCAGTTCGCGCTGAAGGTCGAAGCGGTCCACCTTGAGCACGGTGCCGTCTGTATCAAAGGGGAAGCCACCTCTACCCTCCACCATTCTGTGGTGATAGTCGGAAGCCGCTGCCCAGCCCGTGACCCGCTCACTGTGGACTTCAACCGGAAAACCGTGACCACGCAACCACTCGAGCAGTTCGGTTTGAGACTTCAGGCCGAGTGAGAGCGGGTCGCCCACCGCGTAAAAGATGGTCTCGAGCTTGCGGGCCGCGCTCATAGTCGGATCCTTCTGGCGCAGGGTTCCGGCGGCGGCGTTGCGTGGATTGGCAAACAGCGTTCCCCCAGTTTCCTCAGCTTCCGCGTTCAGGCGGGCAAATTCCTCTTTTGATAGGTAAACTTCCCCACGCACCTCCACCTTTCCCCCCACACCCTCGAGTACTCTGGGAATCCCCGCAATGGTCAGCACATTAGCGGTCACGTCCTCGCCCACAAAACCGTTTCCGCGTGTAGCAGCCCACTCGAGCTTTCCGTCTAGGTACAAAATATTGATGCTGAGGCCGTCAATCTTGAGTTCCACGGTGTACTCAAAACTCTGGGCAGCTACACCCAGCACTCGAGCAGCCCGCTCCTCAAATTTCTGTAAGTCGGCGTCTTCAAAGGCGTTATCCAGGCTCAGCATTTGGTTAAGGTGCCGAATCGGGGCAAAAGTAGCCCCTTTGAGCGCCGTCTGCCCGATGTCGGCCCCCACCATCTGGGTAGGAGATTCTGACGTAACCCATTCGGGGTGTCCGTCCTCGAGTAAGCGCAGTTCACGCATAAGCGCGTCGTACTCGGCGTCTGTGACGGTGGGCGCGTCCTGTAGGTAATAGCAGCGGTTGTGCTCGACAAGCTCGCGGCTCAAAAACTGGTAACGCTCGAGGGGGTCGCTCATAATGCACAGAGTATACCCACGCTATGTAAGGAACTAAACTCTAAGCTTCCGTTAGCGCAGCCTGAAGTCCGCGCAACCCTCGAGTGGCCAGACTAACTTTTTCCTCTCTTCTTCCCTGTCTGGTGCTTGAGTTCGCTGAAAACTGTGTGTCCAAACCCGCTCGAGCGTTGATATTGTTTTGTTTTCGCTCGAGCCTTCTGCGTATACGCTTGTAACTCGAGCAGTTGGCTTTTATACTGTGCAAGTTAACAGGAGGAAAAATGAAGAAAAGTTTATCTTTAACCCTGGTCCTCGGTCTGCTGTTGGGAACCGCCTCGGCCCAACAACCCGTGCAGGTCGGTATGGCCTTCGATTCGGGCGGCAAGAACGACAAGAGCTTCAACCAGTCCGCCTTTGAAGGCGCAACCCGCGCGGCCAAAGAGTTTGGCGCAAAAGTCAACGACTTCGAGCCTTCGGACCCCAGTCAGGTGGGCCAGGGCATTCAGGCGTTCGCCACCAACGGCTTTGACTTAGTGGTCGGCGTGGGCTTTGCCAACGAAACCAGCATCACCAAGACCGCTAAAGCGTTCCCCACCCAGAATTTTGCTGTCATTGACAGCGTGTCCGACGCGCCCAACGTGGCTAGTCTGATTTTCCGGGAGCAGGAAGGCAGCTATCTGGTAGGCTACCTCGCCGCACTGAACAGCTCCACGGGTGTAGTGGGCTTTGTGGGCGGTATGGACATTCCCCTGATTCATAAGTTTGAAGCGGGCTACCGTGCGGGGGCAAAAGCCGCCAACAGCCGGGTCAAGGTTATTGCACAGTACGTGGGAACCACCCCCGCCGCCTGGAATGA
>JACMOA010000258.1 GCA_014378225.1 Deinococcales bacterium
CTACAAAACTGGCCCGAGGACTTGTTTCCTACGCGGAAGAAGTGGACGAGTTACCTACCGCTCGAGCGCAGAACCTCAGCGATGAGGATTTGGCCGAGCTTGAAGACGTAAAGCTAATCTGGGTCATGCCCGCCGAGCAAAATCCGGTTAGTCTCGAGCTGGCCCGCGTGCTCGAGCAAAGCGGTTTATATGGCGCTGAGGTGGCCCGCCGAATGGGGGTTCCCCGCCAGACCGTAACCCGGATGGTCAACCCTTTCTACTGGGGACACAACGTTTCAAGCCTGCGCCGCTTTGCTGAAGCTGTTGGGGGAAAGCTCGAGGTCAAAGTGGAGATTGCCGCGTGAGCCAGAATCCTGCCAAAATTCAGATTGACTCCAAGCGCCTGAGCGTCGAACTCGAGCATTTAGCCACCTTCTCGGATGCACCCGCACCCGCTGTCACCCGCATTTTGTGGACCCAGGCAGACCAGGGCGCTCGAGCGTACCTGAAATCTTTGTCAGACGCGGCAGGCTTTAAGTGGCGTGAAGACGCGCTAGGCAACACTTTTATTCGGCTCGAGGGAACGGATTCCAGCCTAAGCGCGGTGGCGACGGGTTCACACATAGACGCGATTCCTTTTTCGGGGCGCTTTGACGGCACGGTGGGCGTGCTGGGTGGACTCGAGGCGCTCAGGGCCGTCCAAAACTCTGGTCTAAAACCCCGGCGTTCGCTCGAGTTGATTGTGTTCACCGCCGAGGAACCCACCCGCTTTGGCGTGGGCTGTCTTGGCTCGAGGGCCATGTCCGGCGCTCTCGACGCGGCCAAGCTCGAGAGTTACACCGATGGTGATGGGGTGAATTTGAACGACGCTCGAGCGGCGGCGGGATATTCGGGGTCGCTCGAGGGTTTAGTCCTTCCAGAAGGATTTTATCACGCTTTTGTGGAACTGCACATCGAACAGGGACCGCTGCTCGAGGCTGAAGGTCAGGGCATTGGGCTTGTAACCGCCATTGCCGCGCCTGCCAGTTTAATTCTCAAGCTCGAGGGGGAAGGTGGACACGCCGGAGCCATGTTGATGTCGCTGCGCCGGGACGTGCTGGTGGCAGCGGCAGAAATCGTGCTCGAGGTGGAACGGGCGGCCCTGTTTGCCGGAAGCGAAGACAGTGTAGCCACCGTGGGCCGCATTCTGAACCATCCCAACAACATCAACGCGGTCCCCTCGAGCCTGGAACTGGGCCTGGACATCCGCGATATTGACGCGCTCAGACGCGACGGTATGGTGGCCCAAACTCTCGAGGCGGCGCATGAAATCTGCACCCGGCGTAAAATTGCGCTCGAGGTGGGGTGGCTCAATCAGGACCCGCCCGCCCGCTCGAGCGAATGGGTGCTGGCGGCGGCGCGTGCGGCGTGTTTGGAGCTGGGAATTTCTCCTCGAGAAATGGTGTCCCGCGCTTACCATGACAGTTTGTTCATGGCTCGAGTGTGTCCTATGGCTATGATTTTCATTCCCTGTTTCAAAGGATACAGCCACCGCCCAGACGAGTTTTCCGCAGAAGCAGACATTGGGTGTGGCGTGGAGATTCTGGCCCGAACATTGTTAAAATTAGCGAATTGAACCCCTCAAGTGTGGAGTCTTCTGTAATTTAGAGTGGGAATACAATCTTTGTGTTCGCATCACCTTCTAAAAGTCTGGGTTGCTATGATGGGTTCCGATGAAGCCCCAACACTCGAGGCTAGGTGGAGCATCATACGGAATCCGTGATATAGAGAACTATTGGGTGCTGTTCCCAATCGTTCGTAATTAAACGGATTCCGTATCACTCGAGCAGACCGCGCCCTCTACCGGGCCAAGCACGAAGGGCGAAACCGGGTGGTGGTGGCCTCGAGAAAAATGGAAGAACCCGCTTCAGGGGAGACAGCCGCCTAGATTAAAACTCGAGGGCCAAAATGCTATTCTCGAGCACATGCCCATTCACGCCTCCGCAGATTCCTGGATTCTCGAGACCCGAAATACCGCCTACGCGCTGGGGTTTAATGCCTCTGGAATGCTGGTCCACCGCTATTGGGGGCCTCGCCTACCGTATCTTTTGGATTATCCTCCTGTACAAGATTACGGGGAGTGGTCCTCATTTTATGGCAAGCGGGAAATCAATCTCGAAGAGTATCCAGTTTACGGAGGAGCCACTTACCGCGAACCCTGCCTGAAAGCCACTTTCACCGATGGGGTACGCGATACCGTGCTCGAGTTCAAAGCGGCCCAAATTGAGGGGAACGAACTCAAAATCGTGCTCGAGGACGTACATTACCCTTTCAGAGTAACCTTGCACTACCGTATTCTTGAGAGTTTGGACCTGCTCGAGCGCTGGGTGACGGTGGAAAACTTTGGAACGGACTCCATCCGGCTCGAGCGAATTTTTAGCGCTCAATGGCACACCCCACCCCTTGAGGATTACCGCCTGACGCACCTGGGAGGCCGCTGGCTCGAGGAATTTCAAGTGTTTCAGGAGCCGCTGACCCACGGGGTCAAGGTGCTGGAAAGCCGCCACCTGTCTTCTGGGCATCAGAATTACCCGTGGTTTGCGCTAGACAACAGAGACGCGCTCGA
>JACMOA010000030.1 GCA_014378225.1 Deinococcales bacterium
AAAAGTGCGAATGCCCAGCATGGAAATTAGCCCTTTGGCGTGCATCCCGGCAGTAGAAATCCCCCTCTCCTCGAGCGCTTGAACCGTAAAAGGATTGAGTATTCCCGGCTCGAGTCCAGCGCTCGTCACCTCGAAGTGTTGGGTGAAGTGGTGACGCAGTAGAGCATCTGCCATCTGGCTACGGGCGGTGTTGCCTGTACCGAGAAACAGCACAGTTTTCTTGTTCGTGCTCACACTCCTTTGACTTCTTGGCTCGAGGTTTGAATTTCTCCCTCGAGCGGTTTAACCTGTAGAAAAATTCCTGTCCAAGCGCCCAAAAGCGCTCCCAGAACTGGCCCCAGCCACATAATCCAGTGTCCATTCCAGTTCCCGGAAAAGAGGGCCGGACCAAACGCTCGAGCGGGATTGAGCGCCACACCCGTGAGCGGCCCCGCTGCTGAAATTCCCATCATCACGGTCAGACCAATCAAAACTCCAGAAAGTGGATTACGCTCGAGCACCGCCACGCGCACGATGACCAACATTAGAAAAAAAGTCAGCACGATTTCGATGAACAGACCCGCCAGCGGAGACACGCCTGGAGCCAACACAGTAGCCCCAAAACTCACTTTGGACAGGCTGCTCGAGTGGGTGAGTCCCAGCAAAGTCACCGCCGCCACGCTGCCTGAAAGCTGCGCCAAAACATAAAAGGGCAATTCTCGCCAGGAGAAGCGCCCAATAGAGGCCAGCGCAAGGCTGACCGCCGGGTTGAAGTGCGCCCCAGAAACTCCGCCCAGCGCGTAAATCATACCCATCACCGCGAAGCCGTGTCCGAAAGCAATGGCAATCAAACCGCCGTTTAGTAGTCCACTCGAGGTGAGGGCAATCGCGCCCACCCCGCAATACACGATGGCAAAGGTTCCAACGAATTCGGCCAGTAGTTTGCGTGTCATACCCGAACAGACACAGCAGGCGAATCTGCATAGGTGGGTGGCACGGTTTTCCCGCTCGAGAGGGCCAATACAAACGCCTCAAACTGACGGCCCAACTGGTCACGCACCGTTCGCCAGCGTTCGAGGTCTCCCCCACTGGGGTCTGTAAAGGGATAGTGTAGTTTTACCGTCTGAGCCGGGTAAACTGGGCAGGCTTCGGCGGCGCTGTCACACACGGTAATTACATAATCAAAATTCCACGGGTCCGGTACGTCAAACAGTGTTTTGCTGCTATGACCCGACAAATCTATTCCCACCTCACCCATCACCTCGAGCGCTTGAGGTTTAACGAAGGTGGCCTCGGTTCCAGCACTAAAAATATCAGCTTTGAGCGCGTACTGGGCAGCAAAATGACGGGTCCAGCCTTCGGCCATCTGGCTACGGGCGCTGTTGTGGGTACAGAGGATTAGAATTCGCATCTCGAGATTTATCGTAACACATCGAATTATCCTGATGTGTCAACTCGAGAGCGTCAAATCTATGCAACACATCCTTCAAGAGTTCGCCACCCAAAGTGTATAAAGTTTGGCGCTCGAGTCGGTAAAAACTGTTTTTACCGCGCTGTTCCACCCCCACAATTCCCGCTTCTTTGAGAATGTTTAGGTGATAAGAAACCTTGCTCTGTCCACCCTCGAGCAACACCTCAAGTTCGCAGACGCAGAGTTCACGCTGAGCCAACAGGCAAACAATTTCATAGCGCAGGTCATGGGCCAGCGCCTTGAGCCGGATTAGAGTTAGAGGTTCGGCCTGAGTAGTAAGCATCAAATTCATTCTATGCTTTTTAAGCTTAAAAGGGATGAAGTCGAGCAATCCCTCTAGCCCATCCTTAAACCAGAAGCCTTCGCACCGTCTCGAGCAGAACGCCCTGCTCAAACTCACCCTTGACGATGTAAGCGTCTGCGCCCACCTCCGCCCCCCTCGAGCGGTGTTCGGTGCTGCTCAGCGATGTCACCACGATGACCGGAAGGTGCTGTAGTTTTGCATCTGCTCGAATCGCTTCGGTGAGGCTAAACCCGTCCATACGCGGCATTTCTACGTCGGTGAGGACCAGTGAAACGGTTTCGCGCCTCAGCAGCTCAAGGGCGTCCAGACCGTCCACTGCGCCCAGTGTGGTGTATCCGGCGGTCTCGAGAATGGTGCGTTCTAAGGTGCGGGTCGTGATGCTGTCATCCACCACCAAAATGGGTGGTCGAAGGGGTTTGGTCACGCTCGAGTCAGAGGGCATCCAGGCGCGGCGCTCGCCCCTTGCCAGCCGGGAAAGTGCTCTCGAGAACAGTTCGGTAGCGCTGAGCAGCGGAACCAGTTCACCCGTTCCCAGCGTAGCCGCCCCCTGCAAGTGTGGGGCGCTCGAGAGCGGCCAACCCAGCGGTTTGACCACCACCTCGCCCTCTCCGGTGAGGGCGTCCACCCGCAGCGCAATGCGGCGTTCCTCGCGGCGCAGCAGAACCACAGTAATTTTTTCCTCGAACACTTTTTCAGCCGCCCCTCCCAGCAGTTCAGATAAATCCAGCGCCGGGATGGGTTCACCCTCGAGCATCAGGGTGGGATGGCCCTCGAGCGAGTACAGGTCCTCGCGGCGCACCCTAACGGCCCGCTCAATGAGTGGGGTGGGCAGGGCCAGGGTTTGACCTCCCAGGCGCAGCAGCAAGACCCGCGTGGTGGCCAGGGTTAAAGGAACCCGCATCACAAATGAGGTTCCCTTTCCAGCACTCGAGCGCACCGTGACGCTGCCGCCCAGAGCGCGAATGTTTTCGCGCACCACATCCATCCCCACCCCGCGCCCCGAGGTTTCGGTGACGCTTTGGGCGGTGGAAAAACCAGGTGCAAAGATAAAATCGCTCAGACTGGAATCTTCGAGCGCCCCACTCCCGGCTGAAAGGAGTCCCCGCTCGAGCGCCCTTCTCCGAATCGCTTCCAGGTTGAGGCCGCCGCCATCATCCTCGAGCACAATTTCCACCTGTTGCGCCTGGGGGCGTACCTTCAGCCGCACGGTTCCTTCGACCCTTTTCCCCACCGCTTCCCTCACCGCCGGAAACTCGAGACCGTGGTCCAGCGCGTTCCTGAGCATGTGCATCAGTGGGTCTCGCAGGCCCTCGAGCAGTTTGCGGTCCAACTCAACATCGCCGCCGTCGCCCACAAATAGGCACTGCTTGCCCAGGCTAAGCGCCAAATCTCGGGTCAGGCGCTCGAGCGGTCCAAACAGCGTCGAGGCGGGAAGCAGGCGCATGGACAGCACTTCCTCCTCGAGCGTGCGTCCGGTGTTTCCCAGCGCAATCAAATCACGGCTCAACTTTTCGGTGAGTTTTTCCAGACCCTCGAGCTGCGCGTTCCAGCGGCGCTCGAGGTCGTCCACAAAGCGCAACACACTGTCCAGGTCTCGCTTTGTATCGCCCTCGAGCGTTTGAACCCCACTCAGACGGCGGCGCGGTCCTTTACTGGCTTTCCAGCCGCGCTTTAAGGGCCTTAAGTCGAGCATCGTTTCACGCAATTCTTCTAGACGGCGCTCGAGCCGAATACGGGCGCTCGAGAGTTCTCCAGTTTCAGCCAACAGGGTTCCTAGTTTTTTGACCGATACTCTGACTTGTTCGTTTTGGGGGAGCTTGTTTGGGGTGAGCTGAGTTGAACTCGAGGGTTCGGGAATTTGGGGGGCAGGGGTTTTGGGGTGGGTCGTTTCGGGTTCTGACGAATTTATCCAACGCCTTACAGTCTCGAGAAGACGTTTGGACCAGAATCCTCGAGCGTGTAAATCCTGCGTTCCTCTCCCCTGTTTTAGCTTGTGCTCGAGCAGCTTGTGCCCGAGGGCGGCTAAAAAAGGCTCGAGCCGACTTCCTGCGGCCCTTGCGGCAGAGCGCAGCCGGAGTAGCTCGAGTTTAACTACACCCATAGTTTGGGCCTGCTCGAGTTGATTTATTCCTTGCTCGAGTTCATTTCTAAAAATGCGCCCAAGTTCCGGGGAAAGCTTCAAATGCTCGAGAATTTCTAAACCCTCGAAAGTCAAATCATCTTCCGGCTCTAGGGCAGGAATCTCGAACTCGAGGTTCTGAAAACCCCGCTCGAGCTGTTGGGAAATATGCTCGAGCGGATGATAGACCGCCCGCGCCGCGCCGCGTAGACGGTAGGCTTCGAGCAGCGCTTTGTCGAAAATCTCGAGCAAAGTCCACAGGTTCTCGAGCCGACTGAGGGCCTCGAGCTGAAAAATACGCTCGAGTCCGGGGTTCAGGGCAGGGTTCAGATGGAGGGTCA
>JACMOA010000259.1 GCA_014378225.1 Deinococcales bacterium
AACCGCTACACTACCAGACCGTACCTTGTGAAACACCCAGGAACAGGCAGAAAGGAGTGTACTCGAGTGAGGGTGAAAAAGCAAATTTTTGGTCGGGCCGCACCCTCTCAACCACAGGCAACATTTGCCGTGAAGCGCCCTTATCTGACAAGATAGGGTCGAATAACTCGAGCATTCAAGGACCCCTATGACCCCATTCATGCGCGGCCAGAAAACCAAACTCGCGGACCTGACCCCTAGCCTCAGCCTGACCGTAACCCTCAACGCACGCGGCAGCGCCCCCGAGTACGACCTGAGCTGTTTTGGGCTGGACGCACAGGGCAAACTCTCCGATGACCGCTACATGATTTTCTTCAACCAGAAGGCCAGCCCGGAAGGTGCAGTACGGCTCGAGGGACAGGGTGGACAGGGTAGCTCGAGCACGTTTCAAATAGACTTGAGCCGTTTGCCTGCCCCGCTCGAGCGGCTGGTGTTTACCGTTACCGTGGACGCGCCGCACACCCTGGCAACACTTAACGATGCGACACTGACCCTCTCGAGCGCCCATCCGAGCACAGCAGGCCAAATCCTGGCGAGTTTCCAGGCCCATTCTTACGTCCAAAAAGAGCGGGCGCTGATGGTAGCGGAACTTTACAAAAAAGGTGAATGGCGCTTTGCAGCGGTGGGACAGGGCTTTGAGGGAGGACTGAGTGACCTGCTCAAGCACTTTGGCGGCCAGGTCAAGCGTGAATCTCTGCCGTCCTCTCCCCCACCCACACCCGTTCCTACTCCAGTTCCTCCTCGAGCGCCGCAACCCACCCCAGTTCCCGCCACGCCGCCTGCCCCCAGAATTTCGTTGGGCAAGGTCACGCTCGAGAAGAGTGGAGACCACGCCCGCATTGATTTGCGAAAAGGGCAGGTTCACCGCCTGCACGTCAACCTCAATTGGGATAGGCCACGTCCGGGCTTTCTGGGCATGATGAGGGCAGGAGCAGACCTGGACCTGGGCTGCCTGTTTGAGCTAGAGGACGGCAGCGCCGGGGTGATTCAGGCGTTAGGCAACGCTTTTGGCAGCTCGAGTTCTGCGCCCTACATCCATCTGGACCAGGATGACCGCAGCGGCGCGGCCACCGGAGGCGAAAACCTTTACCTCGAGCGGCCCGACCTGATAAAGCGGGTTTTGGTGTTTGCCTACATTTACGGCGGCAGTGCGCGGGGCTTCCGGGATGTGAACGCCCGTCTGACCCTCAAAGACCCGCAGGGCAACGAGATTTTGGTGGCGCTCAACAATCCCAGCCCCAATCTGACCTGCTGCGGGGTGGCGCTGCTCGAGCCGCGTGATGGACAGCTTCAGATTTCCAAAGAAGAGCGTTACTTTGCCAATCAGGAGCCGATGAGCAACCACTACCGCTTTCCACTGAAGTGGACACCGGGGCGCAAAGATTGACCCCTCGAGCCATCAACTCCGCAAGTGCTTAGAAAGATGATTCTTCACCGTTCCGCGCACCTTTTTACCCCAACCCAGCGCCAGCCCCGCCACCCGTACCAGAATCCAGCCTTCCGGGGCCTCCGAAGATTCCACCTCGAGCGATTCCCCGCGCAGGTACACCGCCACTCGAGGGTCGTCCAGAGCCAGGTTCAGCGCGGGCAAATTTGCGTCTCGAGGGTACAGGTGAGACAGCCCATGTTGCGGCTCCAAACGACTCGTTTTCAGTTCCGCCAGCGGAACCCCAGCCCGAATGACCTTGAGACGCTCGAGCGACGGGGTAAGCGGATTCAGGGCCTGAATCTCGCCTTTGAACAACGTGACGGCTTCTTCCTCGAGCAAGTAGGTCTGGGCAAATTCGGTCCACAGTTTTTGCAGCGGTTTGTCAAGTGAAACGCCCCGCTCGAGACGGGTTTCGGACTCTTCCCCCTCAAGCTTTTGGAACGCAGCCATGAAATGACCTTCGCCCTCGAGCAGATGCGGCCACAGTCGGGCTGTTCTGGTGAGTTGTGCGCTCGAGCCTTGCCCCGCCCACTCAGGCCGTCCCGGAGCGAAACCGGACAGCTCGAACAGTTCAAATTCAGGGTGCTGCTCGAGAAATTCTGAAACCACACCTTCATTTTCATCCGGGGCAAAAGTGCAGGTGGAATACATCAAAAGGCCACCCGGTTTGAGCAAATTCGAGGCCGCCTCGAGAATATCGTCCTGCCGCCGCGCGCAGGTAGCGGGCAAATCCAGGGACCACTCGAGCGCCGCCTCACTGTTCTTGCGAAACATCCCCTCACCAGAACAGGGCGCGTCTACTAAAACCACATCAAAATACGCGCCCCAGGCCCTGGAGAGCCGTCCGGGATCCTCGTTCATGACGGTAGCACGAATACCCAGCCGCTCGAGGTTTTCAGCCAGGATTTTGGCTCTAGGGGTGACGATTTCGTTGCTCACCAGCAGACCCGTGTTGTTCATGAGCTGACCCAGATGGGTAGATTTGCCGCCCGGAGCCGCGCACAAATCCAGAACTTTCAGATTTTTCAGCCCATCCCTACCCAGAATCCCAGCAATACCCGCGCCCACCGCCATTGCAGACGCTTCTTGAACGTAGTATGCCCCCGCAGCGTGAAGTGGGTGACTGCCCGCTCGAGCCTCATAAGAAACATAAAACCCAGCATCACACCACGGAACCGGACGCAGGGGCGTCTGAAGCAATGGCTCGAGGGCGGAAGGCTCGAGCTTGAGGGTATTGACCCGCAGACTGTTCACTCGAGGGCCATATAAAGCACGCTCAAAGTCTGCAAATTCAGGCCCAAGCAATTGGCGCATCCGCTCGAGAAAGGGTTCAGGATAGGTCATAGAATTCAAATCGGGCGCTCGAGGATGGGGTGGAAATGGGTCACGGTTCGAGTATAGGGAACGTTTGCTTGAGGTAAACATCAAACAACAGTCGGCAGAAACTGCGAATCTGATGTTTGTCGTTTATCACTCGAGGCCAAAGAAAAGCAGGAACAACCTTTGAGTCGTCCCCACCTAACGGGCCTTCAGCTAATCACTCGCGGACAGGCCCAATAGGCGGCGAGGCCTGGAAGGTGCCGTTCTCGCCAAGACAGTACCGCTTTGTTCAAGACATTACTCATCGCTCATCACTT
>JACMOA010000260.1 GCA_014378225.1 Deinococcales bacterium
TGGAAGCCAGGAAGTTTCTCTCGAGCGACCTTCCTGGCTTTTTACCACGCACCACCGAGGGCATAAAGCTTGAGCTGGGGAAGTAAATATCGTCCGTTTAGGTCAGGGTTTTCAAACAATTTTACTTAGTTCACTTGACTCAAAACGAGGTACCCCCTAATTTAAGGGGGTACTTAAACCTAAAGCTCGAGCTTTAGGTTTCCAAACTTAGTTTTGGAGAAGTTTAAAGTCACTGAAGTACAAATTATACGCCTCCCCCGCATTGCCCACCGCGCCCAGAATCTGAAGCTGAGACGCCATATTGGTAGTATTTGCGGCAAAGGTATAGGTAAAAGTCTGTGGCATGGTGCTCAAACCGGCACTCTTATCCAAATAGCGGGCGTAGCTGCCCCCATTTTCACCCACCACCACACCCACCGCTCGAGCCGAGTCTGCACGCGCTTTGAAACTCAAGGTGTAGCTCTTCCCGGCCTCAAGTGGGATATTGGGTTGATTCAACTGAATATGCCAGTTGTTTGCGGGGTCCACCCGCAGAACCGAAAGGTGCAGTTCATTGCCCTCGAGCGTGGTTTTAAGGCCATTGTTGCCATTTTCCCAGGTGGTCCAGTAGGCCGTTTGTGGAACACCGACAATTCCTGAAACATCGGGTGGGTTCAGCGTGAACGCACCGTTATAAATCAAGTTTCCGCCTGCCAGCGTGGGGCGTGGGGCAGTTTCGGCAACCTCGCCTATTTCTTTGACCACCACATTGTCCAGCCAAATCTGACCCACTCCAGCCGCCCCAAAATTAAATTCCATACGGGCTGAATTGTCTGTAGTACCCGACATGCTGAACGTGTAACTGTGATGAGCGTTCGGCGTGGTTGTGAGGTCAATCTTTTGCTCGCCCGAGTAAGCGCTATACCCTCGAGTTTCCCCGCCCCCCACTTTGCTCATCACAGAACGGGCCACCGAAGACCAAGCGTCAAAATCTACCTGATAGCGCTTCTTTTGCTTTATGCTGAGGCCATCTTGTCGTATTTGCACCGCATAGTTCACGCTTCCGGGTTTGTTGATGTCCAACTTCAGGCTGTTTCCCGCAGTGGGGTCATTGGCAAGGGTAAACGCTTCGCCAGTTCCCGTTTGATACACCGTCCAATAGCTCGAGTTGCTCACATTGGGTAGGTTGGACGCTGTGGGATTGGCCCCCACCAAATCGTTGTTGGCGGTCCAATCGAAGCCTGGGTTGAGAACCAGATTACCGTCTGTCAGGGCGGGGCGTTCAGGACCTGTGGTCCAGGGATAAACCAGCGTAGGCCGAGGTCCTGGGCTGCGGGTTTCGTCGGGTAAGGCAGACCAGCGAATGTAATCCACCAGCATTTGACTGGTGCTGGGCGTACTCGAGTCTGGGTCTCCGCCAAAGTTCCCACCCACTGCCAGATTGATGAGCGCGTAAAAGGGTTGGTCAAAGGGAGCCGGCCAGGGGTTCAAGTCGGCGTCTTTACTCGGCGGGTTGGCTTTGGAACTCCACCATGCGGTTTTGGTAGAGGTGACGACGCCATCAATCAGCCACCTGATTTCACCTGCACGCCACTCGAGGGTATAAATATGCCAGTCTGCAATCGTACCCGCACTGGGGAAGTTGAACACAAAGCCGCTGTTGACGTTGTTGGGCCACTGCCCCCCATAGTGCAAGGTTTGCCAGACTTTTCCCGCCTGATCGCCTCGGGTTTCTATTAGGTCAATTTCACCGCTCGAAGCCCACGTTCCGTAGGGATTGCCCTCCAAGTCTGGCAGCAGCCACACGGCGGGCCAGATGCCTTGACCCAGCGGAAGCTTGGCCCGGACTTCAATTTTTCCATACGCTCGAGAGAATTTCCCTGAAGTACGAATACGGGCAGAAGTCCAGCCATAGATTTTGTCGCTGCCGCCGGAGGCCAAATCACCTTTAAAGCTCTCTTTGCGGGCGGTAATAACCAGATTTCCGTCTTTGACCCCCACGTTTTCGGGGCGGTTGGTGTAATACTCGAGTTCCCGGTTGCCCCAGCCGGGGTTCTGGCTGGTTTCGCCATTGCCAATCTGAAATCCCCAGTTTTTGGGGTCCAAAGCAAAGCCGTTGAACTCGTCGGCCCAGAGATAGGGTTCGGCCTGCGCAGCGGCGCTCGAGGCACAGGTCATTCCGAGTGTGGCCAGCAACGCCAAGCGTGTAGCAATCTTCATATTTTCTCCTTAAAACCTCGAGCAAACACTCTCGAACATAGGGTCTCAAGCGGGGGTTACAGATTTTTTGGTCAGATAAGTATAACGCAAAAAGCAGAAAATTACAGAAGAAATTCTCTCGATTTAGAAAGCATAAAACCGAAAGTCCCAGCGAACCTTCGGTTCAACAAAAACGGCTCGAGCAAGCCTACCCGAGCACGCCCGCTCGAGCCTAGTCTGCACTCGAGCGCCCCTCGCCCAATTCTTCTGTTAAATCTTCGGTTGGCCCTCGAGGGTCCCCAATTCCCAGATGGCCCTGACGCATCCCCTCGAGCCAGCGACCTATGCCCTTTGAGTTGTTTTCCCACACCAGTAGGGTGGCCATTGCCCCATAAATAGGCAGGTGGCCCACCAGTTCCACCCAGTTAAACTGGGTCAGGGTCAGGTTGAAGGGCAGCCACGCCACCACAATTACTTCTCTGGGAAAGATGCCCAGCATCAACCAGAGGCCCACAATCAGCTCGACACTTGCGGCACACAGCACAAAAACCGTGTCACTGAGCGGAATACCCAGCGCTCCGGTGAAATTGAGCGGGTATTCCTGCAAAAAAGAAAGCGAGAGCGGGATATTGGCAAACTTTTCGGTGAAGGCAAGAATCACGAAATTAAGGCCCAAAATAAAGCGCAAAACGGGAACAGCGCGTTTCATGCGCTCCGCAGACGGCTCGAGACGGGGAAAAATCAGGCGGTCAATGGCCAAAGGACCGCGCCCATTAAGAAAAAAGAAAGCCGCGAAACCCAGAAAGTGAATGTTCTCGAGGGTGGAGGTCAGGCCCACCAGTGGAATTCCGGCCAGCCACAACAGGGCCAATACTACGGCGGCGATGCGGGTAAAACCGCCGTAAGCAAAGGAAAGTGCCACAAAGGTGAGCATCAATCCGAAGAGGCTTCCGGGACCCTTCTCGAGCGGGTTATTGAAGGTGAAATACTCAGTTTGTACCGCTGCCACGAGCAGAGGAACCGCCACATGAACGCCCAGAATCAGCGGAATCAGGCGATAAAGTTGCCTGTGCCGTTCAGGAGCTGCGCCCAGCCGCTCCACATCGGGAAGGAAATCTCGACCTTTTCGGAACCTCCAGAACAGTCCTCCGCCCACGGTGGCGATGAGAACAGCTCCAACCAGGATTAGCGGGAGAGGCTGGAAAAACAAATCCCAGCGCAGCGGGTAGTTGGTGGAGTCGTAAAACCAGCGCTCATGGGCATAGGCGCTCGAGCAGACCAGAAGCACTAAAAGCAAAATCCAGCGTGGGAACGACTTGGAAAATTTTTTCATAAGGACCTCGAGCGGGTGAAAAGATTCCGCCTTTCTATGATGACAGCTCGAGCGGGGTTTTCTGTCCTCGAGCGGGGGGTGCCATTCAGATTTGCGAGGTTGGGGTGCCGGCGGCTACGCGTAGATTGCGAAGTGCTACCTCACCATGGGCAGGGTTTCCTGTATCTGGCGATGTGTAGTATCCTGCTCATTAAACTGGTAAAATCTTCAAAGCTCATTGTTCAATCTGGTTTGACACCCTTTTAGGACAGTCTCTTATCTCGAGTGAGGACGCTTTTTTCTGTCACCTTGAGTGTTGTGAAAGGTCCAAATATCGACCAAGTAGAGATGTTTCGCTACGCTCAAGACGACAAGCAGATTTTCTAAATCAGGAAGTTATTTCATTCCCGTTCCTAAGGGTCAGATATTTTTATATTCAGCAGCTTTGGATTGGTACTCTAAATTCTACCCTAACACTCCCGTGCTTGTAAGCGTGAAATCCTGTATAGCGCTCAGTACAGCAACTTTATAAACTACAAACTATGTCGGATATTCAACCCTCAACCTGGGACACCCCCCTTCCAGAACTCGAGCAAACCGCGCTCGAGGGTACTGGAGTGGCTCGGTTGCTGACCATAGGAGATATTCACGGCGAATACACTAAGTGGGTCGCTCTGATGCAGCGTCTTTCGTTACTGGACGCCAGAGCCAAGTGGTCGGGTGGAACCTCCAGAGTCGTGCTGGTGGGGGATTATGTGGACCGGGGTCGCCAGGGTTTGTCGGTGCTACGGGCCATTCGGCGGCTCGAGGGGGAAGCGGCAGCAGTGGGTGGAAAGCTCATAGCGTTAATGGGCAACCACGACGCCATCATGATTGCCAACGCTCGAGGTAGAGACGGTAGTTTCCCCCTTGACCCACGCTTTGACCCCGAGCAATCCTACGACGAGGTGATGGGCAATCACTACGCCAACGGCGGCTACCCTGAGGAAGTTGCGGCGCTCTCCAGAGACTCAGAACTGCTTGAGTGGTATGCCAGTCGTCCGCTGCTCCATCTCGAGGATGAGGTTCTTTTTCTGCACGGCAATTTAGATTACAGCGGTTTTGGAGCCACTCTCGAGGAAGTGAACGCCCTATTTAGCGAACTGCTCAGCACCGCTTACGGCGGAATGCAGGCGTTTGCACTGCTTACCGTGCGCCACTGGGCGGTGGACGGCTCCCCAGACGAGGTATGCGAACCTCAGTTTATGTACAGCCCGCTCGAGGGGATTCGGCTTCAGCTTAACCACTTTGGCGGTAAAATTCTGGTTCACGGTCATACACCGGAGAATATTACCGCCCAGCATCCGCTGCTTTACGCAAGGGGTGCGGCTTATAACATTGACCACGCGCTTTGCTATCACCCAGATTTGCGCGGTTACGCTCTGGAACTTACCCCCGGACAACCTGTGCGCTACCATTTGGCTGAAGAACGTCCGCTCGAGCATCTGGCCAGATTGCGTGAGCGTCACCGGATGGAACGGGTTTCCCTGAAAAAAGTAATGCTACGTGACCAGATGCTGGTGGCCGAAAAAGACCTCAGCATCACGCCCACACCGCTCGCGCTCGAGGACGTGATGCACCTGGACCGCGCCCTTGAAGAACTCGAGCTGATGAGCAGGCACGCCGCTGTGCTCGAGGACCGCGACGCGCTGCAAAGCTTGATTGAGCAACTTTACAATCTGCGCGACGAGTGGGGCGTGAATACTATGATTAAGCCTGGGGACATGGTTTGACGTTTGCTTCTATATGCCAAAAGCACCAAAAAAACCTTCATGGCATTTACCGATAACTGAAAACTGCGAACCGAAAACCACCAAACATCACACCAACTTGCTCGAGCGGTCTATCAAAAGCGTTTCCTGCACAATCAACCCACGCTCGAGGGCTTCTTGAGCGTGTTTTTTTGCGCCTGCCAAATCGTGGTCCCGGTAATTTCCACACTCGAGTTCGCTTACGCCAGGAACGGTGTCTTCAAAGCGGGCCACCTCGATTAGCGCTTGCTCGAAGGCCACTTTTATGGCTTCAGGGTTGGGGTCGTCCACCACGGTGAGGTACATCCCGGTGCGGCAACCCATTGGGGAAACGTCCAGCACGTTCTCGATATGGTCTCGCAGGGAAAAAGCCAAAAGGTGCTCGAGGGTGTGGAGCGGCGCGCTCGAGATGGCCCCGGCGTTGGGTTGAAGAAGCCGCAGGTCGTACTTGCTGATCGTGTCGCCGTGCCGTGTTTCTTTGATGCCCGCCAGCCGCACATAAGGGGCGCGAACACGGGTGTGGTCCAGGTCGAAGGATTCTACTTTGGCCATAGTAAGTTCCAGTATAGACGCTCGAGCACTCTTTTTTAGATGAAGCTCCTCTTTTCCTCTTTTTTTAGATGAAGCTCCTCTTTTTCTAGATGAAGCTCCGCTTTGAAATCTCTAAATTTGTTTGGTACTCGAGGGTATCAAATGCACACCCGATTGAGAGTTCAAAAGCCAATACTCAGGCTCGAGCGAACGTATTTCGCTCTAAAGGAGCACCCTATGCCGAAAATTATTGAGCTGGCTCAGAGCGCAGGAACCTTCAACACCCTGATAACCGCCGTGAAAGCCGCCGGACTCGAGGGCGCACTGAATGGAGACGGACCCTTTACCGTTTTTGCCCCCACCGATGAAGCCTTTGCTCAAGTGCCGCAGGACGCGCTAAATGCACTGCTAACAGATAAGGACAAGCTTACCA
>JACMOA010000261.1 GCA_014378225.1 Deinococcales bacterium
AGGTTGACGATGGTGTGCGATTTACCGGTTCCAGGCGGCCCCTGAACTAGCACACCTTGACGCCCACGCAACTTCTCTACGATTTGACGCTGCTCGTCGTTGGCAGGTCGGGGAAAGTAAATCTCGGAATCTTCCAGGCTCCGAGCGCTGTCTTGTGCGTCATCGAGCGTGCTGACCAGTCGGGCCGTTCCCAACGGCACTTCGGGCAGGGTCTCGAGCTGCGTGGCGATGCTCTCGAACATCTGCACCAGGGTGCGCTCACCGCGTTTACGCAGAATCAGCGCCGGGGCAAGGTGAACCCGTAAGGTTTTGTTTGAACCCGTCTGGTGCTCGAGCGTGGCGTCCACTGCTGCGCTCGAATCCACCGAGTTGACCCAGGCTTTGAGAGCACTCAATACGTTCACCCCGTCCCAGATGTTAGCTTCGGCAGCGTCTAGGTGCTCTTCAACCCGCTCGAGCTGACCCCGGTTAGGCTGGTCGGAGATATCGAACATATCCTGCTCGAGCCGGGGCCGTGCGGTCTCGAGACTGACCTTGACCGCAATCTTGCCACTCACCGACTGGAAATCCAGGCTCACCGGAACCGTGACCAGATGACGGGCTACCTCGTATCCGGCTGGAGCCTGCCAGGTCAGGTAGCCCAGACCGACGACCACTTCAAAGGTTTCGCCCAAACGTTGTTGCTTCTGATAAATGGAGTAAAGCTTGTTATAGAGGCTCTGAACTGTGGCTTTGAGCCGATTGAGCGTGGCCCAAGGACGCCAATTCTGCTCGAGATAAACGTCATAAGCCTCGAGCACCTCGGGATGGTCGGTCAGGCGCTGTCTGAGCGAAAGCGAAACGCTACCTGCGCTCGGTGCAACAGCAATTTCACGCAGCAGCTCGGGTGCGTCTCTAGAGGCGTCGTCCAGTTGCTCGAGTTTAATCCAGGGTCGCAGCAGTTCAGGCGGAGTGGGCGGCGCGGGGACACGGGGCTTTTTCAGCTCGAGCCAGCCATCTTGTTCTTCAGCGCCCGCACCCTGGTCCCAGGCCACACAAAAACAGTCAGAATCTCGAGGAACCTCGGAAAACCAGAACACCTGCTCTTCACGGTCCTCGCCTAGCTTGCGACGGGGTTTAGAACGCATCTGGGCTAGTTTAGAAAGAAAAGTAAACAAGCGGCTCGAGCGGTCCTGAAGCGTCCCAGATAACTTTTGCATAATTACACTTAATTATAGCGACCCTGTACCCACCAGAACCGCCAAAGCTCAAGTGACACCCGACGAATTCTGGCTTGCCCAAACCAAAAACCCTCCGCTCGAGCGGGTGCATAAGCAGACTGTTCCCCATGCAACTTTGTTGCTCGAGACCTGTACCCAAGTCCTGAAGTATCAAGTGTCGCCGTGCAGAGTATGAACACCAAAGAGATTCCCCCTTATTCCGGCTAAACTACCCTCTATGACCAAAATAGGCATTATGGGCGCGATGGTTCAGGAACTCGAGGGTCTCAAAGCCGAACTGACTGAATTGCGCCTCCAAACCCGGTGTGGGATTGATTTTTTCTATGGCACCCTGCACGGCAAAGAGGTGGTGCTGGTCCAGTGCGGCATCGGCAAGGTCAACGCCGCCATGACCACCACGCTTCTGCTCGAGCAGGGGATAGAGAAACTCATCTTCACGGGTGTGGCAGGAGGACTCGAGAGTGGACTGAGGGTAGGAGATTTGGTGATTAGCACGGACCTGCTTCAGCACGATGTGGACGTAACCGCGCTTGGGTATGAATTGGGCCTGATTCCAGATGAAAAACTGAGTTGGCACTCTGACCCAGAGCTGCGTTCACTCGCGCTCAGCGTGGCGGGTCAGCTCGAGGACCGTAAAGCGGTGATGGGCCGCATCCTGTCTGGAGACCAATTTATTGCCAGCCCCGAGAAAGTGGACTACTTGCGCGAAACCTTTGGTGGAGCCTGCGCCGAGATGGAGGGGGCAGCCGTGGCCCAGGTCGCGGTTAAATTTGGCGTGCCTTTTGTGGTGATTCGCTCACTCTCGGATAGCGCGGACGGCGGAGCTAAGAGCGATTACAACGTGTGGATGCCGCTTGTGGCCCAGAATGCCAAAGCAGTGGTGCGGGGAATGCTCGAGCGGATGTGATTCTGGGTTCTCAGTTATCGGTTTTCGGTTATCGGTTAGTGCGCTCGAGTGGCGTTTTAGAGGAGCTTTATGAGTGCGGCCTCGAGTTCGTCGTCTGATTGGCTCAGCTTGAAATCGGCGTGTAAGGTCCATTTTTCGACGTGCTCGAGCGATTCGTCAGGCAAAATGACTTTGAGTGGTCCCAGAGACTCCACTTCCTGAAAAGCGCCTTCCACGTAGGCTTCGCAATTAGAGCCGTAATCCGGGTAGGTGTGGCCCTCGAGAAAATCGAAACGCTTGATAAACAGCGTGTCACTCGAGTGATGGGCCAGATAGCCCTGTTTGTTCATGGCTCCGATTTTTTGCGCTTGGGGCAGGTTTGGGTCTGCCTTTAGGCGGATAAAGCGGGGTCCAAAAATCCAGCGGGGGTCGCTCAGGTCGGTAAAGGGCCACAAAACCAACGCCCTGGCGGGTAAAAGTTCGTCGGCGTGCGATTTGTAGGGTTCCTGTGGCAATAAAACTGTGCCGCTTCGAACGATGGTCAAAGCCCACGGAGCAACCTGAACCGCAAAGCTCGAGCGGTTGGTTATTTTGTGATGCACGGTGACACCGGAACCGGATGGCTCAAGGGCGATGGTCATTTCTTTTTCAAAATGGGTGGCGTCTACGCGCTGTTTGAGGCGCACTGAAAGCGGTCCTAAAATTTCATGCTCGAGCGGCCCATTGTCCGGTGCGTAGCTTCCAGGCATGATTTCTGGGGCTATCCAAAGGCGGTGGCCTCCTCTGGGATTCCAGTGACCCAGTGCGGTGGTAACGCTCATCTCGGGAAGTTCGGCCAGCACGTTTTCACCGCCCTCTAGCGCGTAGCGCAACACTCGAGGGCCAATGTCGGTGCTGACAATCACTTCGGCGTCCCCGTTGCTCAGGCGCAGACAGTGGGGCAAATTCAGGTACTCGAGGGTTTGCATATGCTGTGCATTAGAGCATTTTTTGCTCTCTTTGTGTCACCTGTGCCCTGCTGTATTGGAATAACTCTGGCCTTCTCCAGAATGCTTTAGAGCAAGGACTATTTTTATGCTCGAGCATGGTTTACGCTATCTTTCCGAATTCAGGACTTGTAACATCCATGACGCCCTCTTCCCCTCGCCTGCAAAACCATCTCACTCGAGCGTTAGAGGAGGGATTATCTTCCGCTCTGGCTCAAAAAAGCGCCCATCTTGCGCTCGAGCATCCGGTGTTTCCCGGCAGCCTGAGTCACGACTTGCGCGATTTTGTGCAGGTGTACGCTCAGGCTCGCCGTCTACGCGCCGGGTTCGAGGCTGATTTGCTCCTTCTAGAGAGCCTGTGTGGTGGAAAAAGCTCCTTGCGTCCCGGCGGAGTCAAATCGCTCGAGCGCAGTCTCACCAAAGCCGAGCAGCGCGGGATTATTCCCACCGATTTGCTGGCTGGAAAAGTGGTGATGAACAGTATGCAGGACGTGTATCACTGTGCGGGTCTGCTCGAGGGTCAGTTTTCGGTGGTGGCTTTTCTGGACCGTTTCGTGTCTCCGATGAAGTCTGGCTACCGGGATTTGCAATTTATTGTGGCGCTCGAGGACGAGTACGGCGGTCAACGCTCGTACCATCTGGCCGAAGTCAAAATAGTCCATGAAGATTTTGATGTACTAGACCGCCACGAACACCGTATCTACGAAATCAACCGCGAGCTGGCCGGAGAATCTGGGTCTTTTGGGCGCATCGAGACGATGTTCCTTGACGAACTCCGCACGCTCAGTCAAACTCTGTACGGCAAGCTGTGGACGCATATTCAAAGCAGTGAGCTGAGCGAGGATACCCCATCATGACCCATTTTTACCTGCTAGGCCGAACCCCAGTGCGCTACCTCACCACGCTCGAGGGCGGTTTAAAAGTCGAAGCTTACGACCCCCTGCAAGGCCGTTTCATGCTACGCCCAGAATATCGGCTCGAGATTGACCACGACCGAGACGGTGTGGTGCGCGAAGTGACTGAAGGCGAGTTCATAGCGGCGCTCGAGGATTTGAAAGCAAATCCGCCGAGTTGGGTGAGGAGGTAGGGGAGTGGGTTATCAGTTATCAGCAAAAGACGTAGGGCAATCTAGCTGACCCCCGAGAACCGAGAACCCCTAATTCAACGTCCTGCTCGAGTGTCCCTGCGTCAATATCCCACTGGCCTTCGTGACATAGCCTTCCAGCGTGTG
>JACMOA010000262.1 GCA_014378225.1 Deinococcales bacterium
ATGTATGCACTCTCCTCGAGTTCCACCGGAATTCCTGCGAAATAGTCCTGCATCAGCCACACCACCAGCGGCAAGTTAAAGGCGGTGTAGGCCAGAATCAGGCCAAACTGGGTGTCAAAGAGTTTGGTGGCCTGAAATAGCACGAACAGCGGAACCACGATGGCAACTGGGGGCAAAATGCGCTGAGACACAAACCAGAAGGCAATCTCACGGTTTCGCAATTTATTGCGCCAAACATAACGAAAGCGCACCAGTCCGTAGGCCGCTAAAGAACCCACCGTGACCGCTAGCACGCTCGAGGCCAGCCCAATCACCACGCTGTTGAGGTACTGAGCGCTGAAATAGCGCCAGTCGGTCACAAAAAAGCGAGTCCAGGCGTCCATAACGGGCTGAAACTGTACAAAAGGTAAGTACTTGGGGCCGTTGAAAATATCCGCTCGAGTCTTGAAAGAAGTGACCAGGGTCCAGAGCAGTGGCACCAGGACTACCAGTGACCACGTCCACACGGCAACATAGCTGAGCACTGTTTGGTAGAGAGGACGTTTGTTCATGGTGTTTCGCTCTCGAGGGTTTGGCTGACTTGCGCTGAACTTACTGCGCTACTTACTGCGCTCGAGAAACGGTTGAAATACAACGCTATTTTCGGAATCATCCCGCCACCTCGAGCGCCCGTTTACGAACCGTATTGACAAACACACTGGCCAGCACGCTCACCACAATCACCAGCAGATACGCGATGGCAGCGGTCTTGCCCAGCTCAAAATTTCGGTAGGTGTAATAAGCAAACAGGGACGTGCTCTCGGTGGCAATGCCCGGACCTCCCCCGGTCAGCACGATGGGCATGTCAATAATCTTGAACGACTCCACCAAACGAATCAGAATCACCCCGCTCGAGACCGGAAGCATCATGGGAAAGGTCAGCCGCCAGAACATCTGACTCGGAGTGGCCCCGTCTACCTGCGCGGCCTCGTAGGGTTCTTGGGGCAGCGCCTCGAGTCCGGCCAATAGCACAATCAGCACAAAAGGCGTCCACTGCCAGGTATCTCCCAGAATCACCAGCAGTCGGGATAAGTTGCTGTCTGCAAACCAGGGCAGTTCAGAAAGGCCCACAGCCTTGGCAATGGGAGCTAGCGGCCCAATCTGGAAGTTGAGCACCATCTTCATGATGTAGGCCACCGCCACCGGGGTAATCATCATCGGAATCAGGAACAGCACCCTGAAAAAGCGTCTACCCACTAGTTTCTGGGTGAGCAGCAGCGCCAGACCGAACCCCAAAGCGTATTGAAACAGCACCCCTACAAACACAAAAATCAAGGTGTTGCCCAGTCCGCCCCAGAACCGGGCATCAGCAAGTAGTCCTGCATAGTTGCTCAGACCCACCCACTCGAGCTGAAGACCGCTCGAGCTGTATTGAAAGCGGGTCAGCGAGAGTATCAAACTCGAGACCAGCGGAAAGATGCTCATGACCAGCACCACCACGAGTGCTGGAATTAAAAATCCCAGTTCTTCCCGCTTGTTGACGCGTCTCGAGCGGGTGCTTTGCTTGGTGTGTTTCGGGAGGGAAGGATTCACCGGATTAGACTCCTGGGAAGTAAGGTGAGGGCCACTCGAGCGAAGGTACAGGCCGCGCTTCGGTAGTCACAAACGTCAAACGTCAAACGCTAATAACGGGTTGGCGTTCAGCGTTTGACGTTTGCAATTCATTTGACGTTTGCTATCGCTCGAGAAATACTCTTTTTTCTGGCTCGAGGGCGGGTGCAGGAAAGCTTTACTTGACCTTTTTCATAAATCCGAATCTTATGAAGTGTAGGACCGGTCAGGCATCATTCACAACTCATTGCTCATAACTCATTGCCACTTCTGAAAAAAGCTTACTGCAATGATTGAAGTTTCAGACTCTGACGGTAGATGTTGAGCTGCTTGGCGCGGCCCAGCTCATTGGTGATTTTCTCCCACTCGGCAGCAACCCCGTCCAGCGCCACTTTGGGTGTTTTTTGACCAGACAGGGCTTCAGACACGCCCACATCCATCGCCTGCTGGTAGCGCGACGCGCCGGGAACCCGGTAATCCAGCACCAGGTTTTTGTTTCTCAGGCTGCTCGAGATGGCGTTCAGGTAGCTCTTGGCGTCCCCGGCGTCCATACCGTTCTTCACGTACAGGTCCGCACTCTTGAAGTGGCTGGTACGGTACGGGTTAAATCCGGTGATGCCGATGGTGACATCTTCGTTGCTGTTGGACGGCTGTCCCACAAAAGCCAGGAAGTCAAAGGCTACGTCCTGATTCTTGGACTTGGCATTGACCGCGCCACTCCAGCCCCCGAAAGCCGCGTAGGGCGCGTAGTTGATTTTCCCACCTGCCATTTTGACCCACTTGTTGGCGTCTCGGTCCCAGTACTCGTCGCTTCCGGGCAAAATCACGCTGCCCAGCTTGCCCTTGACCACAGAATCCTTGTCCGCAGATAGGCTGCCGATGTCGCCCCAGTCAATGGCGAGTGCCGACTCGCCTGCTTTGGTAAATCCGTTGCGAACCTCTCCGGTGCCGTAGTTGAGCACATTTGGAGGTGCAAACTTCTGAATCTCCTTCCATTCGGTCAGGGCGCGGACAAAACCTTCCTCGTTTATGAGTGGTTTCATGTTGGCGACATCAAAAAAGATGCCCTGAGAGGTTCCCTTCCACTGCATGTACGCCGACGCTCTCGAGCCGAGAATCCAGTAAGACTGCTGGTTGCGGGCCATCGCTTCCACTGCGCCGTAAATGCGCTTGCCGTCCACGATTTTGCCGTTGAAGAATTCAGCCATATCGCGGTACTCTTTCCAGGTGCGTGGAGCGCGTAAATCGTACTTGTACTTGGCCTTAAAATCCTTTTTGTACTGCGCGTTGGCCCATAAGTCACGGCGGTAATACACCATCTGAAAATCGCCGTCAAAGGGAACCGTGTAGGTTTTTCCAGCGTAGGTGGCCGAAAATTCGCGAAAGAAGGGCGCGATTTCGCCCCATTTAAGGGCAGCGTTGCCCTTAATCAGCGTGTCCAGTGGGGCCAGATAGCCCGCCGAGACGTAATCGCCCAGCCACTGTGGTGCAAACACCCCTGCGTCAAAGCTGTTGGCGTTCTGAAAATCGGTGAGCAGGCGGGGAAACAAGTCTCCGAAAGTGGTCAGTACAATGTTGACTTTGGCTCCGGTCAGGCGCTCGAACTCGGGGGCGTGACGCCTGAGTGGCTCTCCTATCTGAGGACCGTCAAAAGTGACCACCGTGATGGTTTTACCCGCATACTTGAGGGCCTGAGCTTGCGCTCCAGAAAGGGTTAACCCAAACACCACCAAGCTCAATGCTGCCGTAATCTGGACTGTTTTCTTCATAATACCTCCACTTGCCGTGAATACACGCTTTCAAGGATTCTCGCCGACTCGAGCCGAAAGGAACAGGTTGACCTGAAAGGAAAAAGTTCGAGCTGCAAACGTTTGCAGAAAAATGCTCGAGCACTGGGTTAAGCGTAGTTGGCTGGGAAACGACGGATTGAACCTCTGGGTTGTTTAGAACACCTGAATGCTAATCCAGGTACAGCAGATTGTCAAATCTCGAGCTGTGCCGCCCTGAAAACCTACTGTGCCGAGGGTCCAAACTCGAGACTCAAGCTCGAGACTCAAACTCGAGATTCAGGCTGGGACCAGTCCTGCTCGAGCGGCACCCTGCTTCAAAAACGTCAATCCCTCTCCTGCCAGGGTGTCAGAATCCACCTTTGTGGGACGCCACAGGCAGGTGGCCGCTTGCAGTTTGGGGTTGATGGCTGCGAAGGACTCGAGCACCAGCGAACCGTCAAACTGGGCATCCCGAAGACCACGCCACACCTCGTCCCAGTTCACCGTGCCGCTGCCTACCAGGCCCCGGTGACTTTCGGACATATGAATATAATCCAGCTTATCTGCGACTGCCACCAGCGGTTTGTAGAACCCTTCTTCTTCGATGTTCATGTGGTAGGTATCGGCGTGAACGAACAGGTTGGGTGCGCCCACCTCGAGCACGGTGTTCCGCACATCCTCGAGCGTGTTGTAGAGGTACGTTTCGTAACGATTGACCGCCTCGAGCGCCAAAGTTATTCCCCGCAAATCTGCCTCGAGCGCCACGGTGCGTAAAGTTTGTTCCACCTGCGCCCTTTCCGCTCGAGTGGGTGCGGCCCCGGTGTGAACGCCCAACGAATAGCCGATGCAGCCACACAGATAGCGAGACCCCAAAAGCTCCATCTGCTCGAGCACCCGCAGCAAAAATGCCGTGGCCCGTTCAGGATGGCTGGGCATGTGCGAATCGGCAGGCAGCCCCAACGAACAGCTTGCCTTAATACCGTGGTGCTCGAGCGCGGCCCGGTGCTCTCTGGCGTTGAAATCGGCGGGGTCCAAAAGCGGAATTTCGAGAAAGTCAAACCCCACCTGCGCGGCGCGCTCGATGGTTTGGTTTCCACTCTCGAGGGTCCAATCCCCGGTCCAGACAAAGGCGTGTGCGCCGAATTTGACCATTTTTGCTCCTGTTTTGTGCCTCGCTCGAGGGGGGGGGTTATCGGTTTTGAGTTGACGTTGTGTTTTTTGGGGTTGCGGTCCGTGTATTTTGCTTTTGTCCGGCCATGCTCGAGGCATTGACAGCGGTGGGGCGGCACAGGCTGACTCTCAGCTCGAGCAGGCCAGTGACCCTGGCACCCCTTACCCCAGGTGGATGGTACTACAACCTGACCAAACCAAAGAGCCGCGTGCCAAACTGCTCGAACAGGTATGCGGGCAAAATCCATTCATACAAGAGTGCAACTTACACACCTTACAGGACTCATTACGGGATTAACGTAGGAGGGTGCTCGAGAACTGGGCTTGGTATTTGTGATGTTCTCGAGAAATTAAGCCGTTTGACGTATGTGGATAAAACATTTTCGAGTCATACTAAAGCAATTTGCAGAAGTATTGAGCCGATTTTGCTCAATACTTTCAAGCGGAGCAAGTGGCAACAGGAAAGCGTTCTTCACGAAAGCGGACAGGCCCGGAAGGTGTCGTTTTGTCCAAGACATGAAGCCAACGGAGCGGAGCGGCCCAGCCCGCGAGGTGCTGAAGTTGGGCCAAGACAGCGGAAGTGGAAGAGTGGTAGTGAAAAACGCTTTAAAAGTTCTGGAATTTGCACAAGGGCATCAAAAGGGATAGGGGGTCAGGGTGACAGCAACACAAACAAAGCCAGAAGAGAAACGAAAACCGGAGACTACGCCTGCGGAGCGAAAGTTGATTTTGAGTGCGCTTTGGCGCTATGTCTTGGGCCACCGCAGGCAATTTTTGGTGGGACTTTTGGTGGTTTTTCTGGCCAACCTTTCGGTTTTATTGCCCCCTTACTTTATCGGGCGGGCCATTGATGCGCTCAGAACCGGGCAGGGCCAGGGAGTGGTGAATTTAAATGGTTTTCAGATAGGTACAACAGGCCCCGTCAGCGGCACATTGTTTGTTGAGTTTGGTCTGGCTATTGTAGTCAGCGCCCTTTTTTCGGCAGCTATGACCCTGATTTTGCGCCGTCAGCTTGTGGTGGCTTCACGTCAGATTGATTACGAGATTCGCCGCGACGTGTTTTCGCACCTGACCCATCTGGACAAGTATTACTACGACCGAGCTAGAACCGGAGACCTGATGAACCGCTTGACCGGAGACCTCAGCGCGGTGCGTGAGGCGCTGGGCTTTGGCATCTGGCAAACTTTCAACGTCATTACAGTGTTTCTGGCCAGTTTCGGGGTGATGTTTGCGCTCTCCAGCACCCTGGCGTGGCTGGTGATGGCCATGATGCCCATCATGATTGGGGCCTTGATGTTGCTTTCTAAGGTGATGGCACGGCGTTATGTGGCGCTTCAGGAGCAGAACTCGAGCATCAGCGCCAAAGCGCAGGAAAATTTCAGTGGCGTGCGGGTGGTCAAGGGTTACGCGCTCGAGGACCGTGAGATTGGCGAGTATCAGGACCTCAACCGCGAACTGATTCGCCGCGCACTAAAGCTCACTCAGGTGGAAGGGCCTATCTGGTCCTTTATCAGTTTGTTGATGGGTCTGGCTTACGTTCTGGTGCTGCTAGTAGGCGGACGCATGATTTTAGGACTATCCTCTGAGACTCTGACCCTGGGTCAGTTCACCCAGTTTGCGCTCACCCTCGAGCGGCTGTCCTGGCCCATGCTTTCAGTGGGGTTCATTGTCAACATGACTCAGCGCGGTTACAGCTCCTGGGTGCGGGTGTACGAGATGTTAATTGCCAAAGCCGAGCTGAAGGAGAGCGGCAAAATTAAAGCCCAGACCGTGCGCGGCGACCTCGAGTTCAGAGATGTCACGGTCAGGTTTGGTGACAAAAGCGTGCTCGAGGGTTTAAAACTCAAAATTCCGGCGGGAACCACGGTGGGCGTCACCGGACCTACGGGCAGCGGCAAAACCCTGCTGGGTCAAATGGTGGGCAGGTTGTTTGACCCCTCACACGGGCAAGTTCTACTGGACGGCGTGGACCTGCGCGAGTACGACCTCAAAACCATGCGTGCTCACATTGGCACCGTGCCGCAGGAACCCTTTTTGTTCAGCGAAAGCATCGCCCAGAACATCGCTTTTGGCATGGGACAGGACCAGCCCGAGGTAGTGACCGGGGTTTCTGTGCTCAAAGCGTCCAGGGTGACGGGTGAGCGTAAAGAATTGGACCTGGAAAAGGTGAAAAACGCCGCACGGCTGGCAGGTTTGGCGGGTGATGTGGAGGATTTCCCCGAAGGCTACGACACCCTGCTGGGCGAGCGCGGCGTCACGCTATCCGGTGGTCAGCGGCAGCGCACCGCCCTGGCTCGGGCAATTGCACGGGACCCTAAAGTTTTGATTCTGGACGATTCCTTGAGTGCGGTAGACACCGAGACCGAGGCTAAGGTCCTAAAC
>JACMOA010000263.1 GCA_014378225.1 Deinococcales bacterium
AACACGCTGAACTGGCTGAGGTTTCCACCCGAGATGTTGCTGATTAAGTTAAGCAGGCCGCTGGCGCCGCCAGCGGCCTTGCTCACCTCGGCTGGGTTGACGCCTGGAGTGGGGATTAAGCTCCCCAGGCGGTACACAGCCAACAACAGCAATGTGAACAGAAACCTCCGCTGCAATTCGGGGATGCGAAATGCGTCACGGAAGGCGCGGAGCATCAGGCCTCCTGTGCTCCGGCAACAGGTGCTCCAGACTCGAGACTCACTGCTTCAGGCAACACTACTTGACCGCCAGCAGCCACAATTTTGGCCACCGCTCCTCCACTGGCTGCGTCCACATGGACGGTAAAAACCATGCTGACCTCGCCCCTGGCGAGCAACTTGATGGGACGGCTCAGGTTGCGAACCAGACCAGAAGCCACCAAATCTTCCTTAGTAATAGTTGCTCCAGCCTCAAAGCGCTGCTCCAGGGTGTTGAGATTGACCAACCAGTACTCTGTACCAACGTGGTTAAAACCGCGCTTGGGCAGTCTCGAAAGCAGGCTCGAGCGGCCCCCCTCGAAAAATTGGCCCTTGCCCGCACCACTGCGGGATTTTTGGCCCTTGTGTCCGCGTCCGGCGGTTTTGTCGGTACCACCGGGTCCACGGCCCACGCGCTTGCGGTCACGGCGTGACCCGGCGTTGGGTTTCAAGTCTCCAAGTTTCATTCTGTCACCTCGAGCAGGAACTTGACTTTATCGAACATGCCCTTGATGGCGGGGTTCTCGAGCGAAATTTCGCGCTCGTCCCCAATTTTACTCAGGCCCAGCGCCTTCATGGTAGCCACCTGATTGGGCTTGCGACCAATCAGGCTACGCTTCAGACGTATCTTCATGGAGTGACTCCTTTCAGAGCTGCCATC
Source organism: Deinococcales bacterium (assembly GCA_014378225.1). GTDB lineage: Bacteria > Deinococcota > Deinococci > Deinococcales > Deinococcaceae > JACMOA01. The sequence goes on from JACMOA010000263.1 coordinate 898, forward strand.
TGCTTGGCGGTACGCAGTTTCTTGAAACCATCAAACACCGCGTAAGCGACGTTGACCTGATTTCTCGAGCCGAGTTCCTTGCTGAGCAGGTTGGTGATTCCGGCCAGCTCTGCAATGGCGCGGGGTACACTTCCGGCGATAACGCCAGTACCGGGGCCTGCGGGCTTGAGAATCACCTGGCTGGCAGTGCTGATGCCCACGATATCGTGAGGAATGGTGCCATTTTCCACTGGAACGTGCATCATGTTCTTGCGGGCCACTGCTTTAGCTTTCTCGATGGCGACGGGAACTTCTTTGGCTTTGCCGATACCCATACCCACCCGACCATTGCGGTCTCCCAACACCACCAGGGCAGCGAAGCGGAAGCGACGCCCTCCTTGATAGGTTTTGGCGGTACGGTTTACCGTAATCATTTTTTCTTCGAACTCGCTGGCTTCACGCTCGCGCTCACGGTCCGGTCTCCGGTTAGAAGTCAAGGCCACCCTCCCGCGCGGCTTCTGCCAGCGCTTTAACTCGACCGTGGTACTTGTACTCGCCCCGGTCAAACACAACTTGTTTTACACCTTTGGCCAGTGCGGCTTCGGCAATCGCCTTACCTACAGCGGTGGCGGCAGCAGTCTTGTCGCCCTCGACCTTGAGGGCCTTGGAGCTGAACTGAACCAGGGTGACACCCTTGGCGTCGTCGATGATTTGAGCGTAGATGTACTTGCTCGAGCGGAACACGCTGGGACGCGTCCGTTTCACAGTCTTGACGCTCGAGCGAATCCGCAGCTTGCGGCGCTTGGTACGCAGTGCGAGGTTCATTTCTTACCTTTTCCCCCGCCCGCACCCGATTTACCGGCTTTAAGCGTAATTTTCTCACCCACGAAGCGCACACCTTTGCCGTGATAGGCGTCGGGCTTGCGAACCTTGCGGACGTTGGCGGCGGTTTGACCCACCAGTTCCTTGTCAATGCCGACCACGTTAATGTGGGTAGGGTCGGGCACTTCAAACTTGATGCCTGCGGGCGCTTCGATGAAAACCGGATGGCTGTAGCCAATGGTCAGCTCGAGCGAGGTTCCGGTAATTTTGGCGCGGTAGCCCACGCCTTTAAGTTCAAGGTTGATGGTGAATCCGCTCGAGACCCCCTGAACTGCGTTGGCAATCAGGCTGCGGGTCAGACCGTGCAGGGCTTTGTGGCGCTGCTCGTCGCTGGGACGGGTTACTTCAAGGTTAATGCCGTTCTGAGCCACACTGAGGGCCTTGTTATAAGGAACTTTCAGCTCACCCTTGGGACCCTTGACCGAGAACAGTCCAGGTTCGAGGGTGGCGGTGACACCACTGGGCAGGGCGATGCTCTGTTTACCGATTCGGGACATCTTCGCCCTCCTTTAGAACAGCACGCAGACGACTTCGCCGCCCACGCCGAGTTTACGGGCCTCGCGGTCCGGCAAGAGTCCCTGGCTGGTCGAAATAATCGCCACACCGAGGCCCTTATGAATACGGGGCAAATCTTCATGCGCCACGTAAGCGCGCCGTCCTGGGCGCGAAATGCGCTCGATGTGCTTGATGACCTGCTCACGGCGGTGTCCATACTTCAGACCCACCCGCAGTACATCAAACTTGCCTGCATCGTCCTTGACTCGCTCGACGCTCGAGACATAGCCTTCGGAAAGCAGCACCTGAGCAAGACGCTCTTTAAACTTGGAAGCGGGAATATCCACGCTTTCCTTATAGACCCGTGTTCCGTTTCGGATGCGGGTCAGCATATCTGCAATAGGGTCACTCGTCATGTATCCTCCGCAAAAGGCGGTATGAAAGAGCCTTTCGGTGGAGGGGAAAGGCTTTTATTAGAGCCGCAGTGGGCGGGGAGTGAACTGCTCGAGTGCTCGAGCCTTCATCCACTCCTGTTCCCAAAGTTTATTCTCGGTAAAAACTTTCCCCTGTTATTTCTGCGTTCAAAGACGGTCACGTCGGAAACCCGGCGTCCGTATCCCTGAGCTTAGCGCAAACCCTCTCGAGGCCCTCTGTCTTCCGAACTCGCACTCGAGACAATCTGTTGCCAATCTTACTATTGCCATTCTTCATGCTCTTAATCTGGCAACGTTTCAGTCTACCAGCTTGCCGTTCTGAGACCGGGCAACTCACCCTTGTGGGCTAATTCACGGATACAGATGCGGCACATTCCGAAGAATCGGTAGTAGCCTCGAGCGCGACCGCAGCGTGAGCAACGGCTGTAAGCTTGCACCCCGAACTTGAAGCGGTCCTTCTCGACCTTGACGACCTTACCTTTGTTTGCCATTGTTTCTACCTTTGAGAATTTACCGCAGACGTGCCGAAACCTTTAAGGTCCCAAAAACGCTTACTTACGGAAAGGAAAGCCCATCGCGGTGAGCAGCGCACGCGCTTCTTCATCCGAACCGGCGCTAGTCACGATGGTGACATCCATGCCACGAATCGTATCCACCATATCATAAGTGA
>JACMOA010000264.1 GCA_014378225.1 Deinococcales bacterium
CAAAGGGTTTGCCAGAAAAGGTGGTGGTCTGGAAGCACGCAGTTCGCAACGCCATCAACCCACTCATTTCGCTGGCGGGCTTGAGCTTGCCCACCCTGATTTCGGGAACCATCATCATCAGCATCGTGCTAGATTTGCCTACCATCGGCCCCATGCTTTACAAATCTTTGCTCAGCCTGGACCAATATGTGGCCCTGGCGGTCCTGATGCTCTCGAGCGTGCTGCTTTTGGTGGGAAACCTGCTGGCTGATTTGGCGCTGGCCTGGGTAGACCCTCGAGTGAGGTATGCGTGATGTTTTTTGGATTTGTGGTGAGATTCTCGAGCGTGGATTCTCAAGCTTGGGGAGATGGGGAGAGAGGGAGATGGGGAGATTTATTTACCCTCTTACATTACTACCGACTTACCCCCGAGCGGGGAGGTCCTAAATGACCGCTCGAGCTAGTTCTGCGCCCCAAAAAATTCAGGAAACGCCGGGTCCGTTAGGCATGGCGTGGCGGCGCTTTAAACGCTCAAAGGTAGGTGTGTTCGGCGGTTTTATTCTGGTCTTGATGTACCTGATGGCGCTGTTTTCCGGGTTTCTGTCGCCTTACGCGGTGGCAACCCAGTTTCCAGGTCAGGAATACCAGCGTCCCCAGGCCATTCAGTTTTTCCACAACGGGCAGCTCTCGAGGCCGTTTATTTATCCCATCACCCTCGAGCGCGACCCGGTGACCTTTCAGAAAAAACCCACCGAAGACCGCACCAAACCGCTGCCTATCTACTTTTTCACTCGAGGGGACGAGTACAACTTGCTGGGTTTCAGGACTAACCTGCACCTGTTTGGAGTAGGGGAGGGCAACACCTTTTTTGCCTTCGGCACCGACCAGGTGGGCCGTGATTTGCTCTCGAGAACGCTGGTGGGCGCTCAGGTCTCTCTGACCGTGGGGCTGGTAGGTATCCTGATTTCATTCACCATCGGTATTTTTATGGGCGGGATTTCCGGGTATTACGGTGGCTGGGTAGACGTCCTGATTCAGCGCGTGGTCGAGGTTTTACTGTCCTTTCCGCGCTTGCCGATTCTGCTGGCACTGGCGGCTATTTTGCCTGCACGCTGGCCTTCCACCTGGGTTTATCTGGGCATCGTGGCTACCCTGGCCTTTATCGGCTGGGCCAGTCTGGCTCGAGTGGTGCGCGGTCAAATGCTGTCGGCCAAGAACCTCGAGTACGTGGCAGCGGCGCGGGCGCTGGGCGTTTCGGACCTCCGAATTATCTTGCGCCATGTCATGCCCAACCTCTCGAGCTTTCTGGTGGTGACCGCAACCCTGGCGCTGCCGGGTTATATTTTGAGCGAGACCGCGCTCAGCTTCCTGGGTGTGGGCATCAAGGAGCCGATGACTTCCTGGGGCCTGCTGCTCAAGGACAACAACATCAACAGTGTGGCCTTGTATCCGTGGCTGTTGCTGCCTGGACTGTTCGTGGTGGTAGCGGTGCTGGCCTTTAATTTTTTTGGCGACGCGCTGCGGGACGCGGCGGACACCTCAAGTAAGTAGTTTTCAGTGCTCAGTGCTCAGTTGAGAAGGTGCCCAGTGTTCACGTTCGCTCGAGCCGTCCCTGGAAAACGAAGACCCCTTATACCGTTGCACTCTAGTTGTGCAGACCTGACATGATGCTCGAGGTAATACTGTGAAACGGATTTTGGAAACGCTATGACCCTACTTGACCCCCTGAAACTGCTCACCATCCGCCTGCCTTTGAGTCCGTTGAGCCTGGAAAATCACCGTCTGCTCGAGCGTTACAAGGTTGGGGGAATTTGCCTGTTCCGGGGTGAGTATACCCGTCTGACCGATATCTTAGACCTGCTCGAGCGCCTGTTCGATTTGCTGGGTCCACAAACGCTGATTTCTGTAGACCAGGAAGGGGGTTCGGTCGTGCGCCTGCCGCAACTCCCCACCTCTCCCGGCGGATTTGCCCTCTCGAGCGCGAATGACCCAGAACTTACCTACGCGGTGGCCCACCTTCAGGCTCGAGCGCTGCGTTTATGCGGTTTTAACGTCAATTTTGCGCCGCTATTAGATATCAACAACAACCCGCGTAACCCGGTTATTGCAGACCGGGCGCTGGGAATCACTGCTGAGGGCGTTATTCGCCACGCGCTTCCTTTCCTTAAGGCCCATCAGGACGCTGGAATTCTGGCGGTGGGCAAACACTTTCCTGGTCACGGCGATACCCATGTGGATTCCCACTATGGTCTGCCCGTGCTGGACAAGGATTTTGACCAACTCGAGGCCCTCGAGCTGAAACCCTACCGCGCTGCCTTTGATGCCGGACTCGAGGCGGTGATGACCGCGCACATCGTGTTTCCCAGGCTCTCGAGCAAGCCCGCCACGCTCAGCCCTGAGATTCTGGGCTATTTGCGGCAGAACATGAATTTTGACGGCCTCGTCTTTACGGACGCGCTGGACATGAAAGCCGTGGTGGGTGAATCGCCGCCGTGGGAAGTGGCTCTGGACGCGCTCGAGGCCGGAGCAGATAATTTGTTGGTGTTAGATAGTGCCACCCTCGAGCAGACTTTTGAACGCTTTCAACCCACTTCGCATCAAATGAAAGCCTCGCTCGAGCGCTTTGAGCGCACCGTGCAAAAGTACCCTTTCAAGCCGCCCCAACGCGAAGAATTGAGCGAACTGCTGAGTAAAGGCCGCTCGAGCATTGTGTCTGTGGCCCGTAAAGCAGTCACGGCTCGAGGGGTAATTCCGGCGCTCAAAGCGCACACGCCCACGCTTTTCCTGATTCCTCCCAACGTGCGCGGCGGTGGGGCCAACGACTCGGACTCTATCGGGGCGCGGCTGCGTGAGGAAGTGGGCAAGCGCCTGGAAAAAGCAGTGGTACTCGAGTACGACCCCGAAAACCCGGACCTGGATGAACTCGAGTCTGAACTTCAATGGGCCGAAGTAATTATTTTTGTTACCGTGCAGCGCACTTCAATGCAGGGGGGTCAAATCAAAATTGCCCAGCGCCTAAAAACCCATGTCTTGGATAAAGCGGCACACTCCCAGCCCAACTGCGCCACCTCACGGGGCGGGCCACCTAACGGGCCTATCCGCCCCAACGCGGTTCACGCCAATCTCTGGAACCCATTTCTATCGCTCGAGCTGCCCACCGTGTCCACTTTTGGATTTTCCGAAGCCAGCGTTCAGGCCCTGATTTACGCCCTCGAGCAGGCTGCATTTCCTGGAACCTTCGAGGTGAACTCTCTGGAAACCGAACATGTTTGAGGCTGCACAAATTTTATTGG
>JACMOA010000265.1 GCA_014378225.1 Deinococcales bacterium
CGTCCTTCGCATCCCAGACCGCTCGTACCCGTCTCAGGTGGCCGAAGTGGACCGCCTTCCTGCCCTCGAGCAGACTCAGATAGACCTCTCGAGCCTACGGGCTATTGGAGAGGGTCGGTATCTGCTCGAGGTTCCCTGGAACGAGGCGCTTTCCTGCTGGAAACGCTTGCGTGAGCAAACGGAGTACACGGGTTTGTATCCACTGTTGCTCGAGAGCCGGACTGAATTCGAGGGTCATCTCAAGCGCTCGAAGGCTTATGGTATCTCTCAAACGCTCGAGGAAGGACGCACGCTGGACCCGGCTCAAATTCTGGCGCGGCGGCTGGAAAAGGTAGCTCAGGCGCATAGTCTTGAGGAGTTTCCACCGCAGGGCGAGTGGCCTGACGAAGATTTCGACAGCGCTGAGGAGTATTATTACACCCTGCATTACCGCTACGAACCCGCACCAATCACCATGCTCATTGGGCTAGTTCCCACCTTTAATCCCTGGGAAGCTCCCGCGATGTTGGGGTTCAGTGGTCCCAACGGATGTCCTACTCCGGCAGAGCACTCGAGCGTGTTGCGTTCATGGTTCGAGCGCTACGGTGCAGAACCCATTATCGTTACCCGTGACGTGCTCGAGCTGAGGGTGGTTCGGCCTCCGCTTAGTCCAGAAGCCGCGCTCGAGCTGGCTCAGCAGCAGTTTGCATATTGCGACGACATTGTGTATCAAGGAACTGGCACGCTCGAGGCGCTGGCGGGAATCCTGGTGGGAACGCCCACTTGGTATTTCTGGTGGAACTGAAGTTGTCGGGAACACAAAAAGAAGGGGGCTAGTTCTAGCCCCCTTCTTTTTGCATCTCTTCACAAGTCTGATTTGTGCGGAGGACCTGACGTGTTATACACGGCGTTCTGCCTCCTGCCATTTGCAACTTCTGAAAAAGTCTGACGTGAATACTTTGCATTCAAAGTGCGTTCAGCTCGAGGTTGTTTATTCGCTCGAGGACCGTTCCTTTCACGGTTCGTCCCGCTTCAATCGAGAGGGCATTCCAGCCTGCTTTTAAGCTGACCTCAAAGCCCTTGTCCGCGTTTACTTTACTGGGACCGTCGAGATACAGCAACACTAGGCTGGAGCGACCCAGTTGGGCAAGCGTTTCACTCAGCGTTTCGCCAGAATCGCGCTTAGCGTTGCTGTTGGTGTCGGAATAGCTAAAAAACCTCAATTCACCAAATTTGGGTGTTCCCGTCACCTTGATAACGCCCACCACGCCGCTCCAGCTCACTGCGTCTGGGGTGAGCTGGCCCAGGAAACGGGCCTCGAGTGGGGTATTTGGAAGCAGCAAACTAAATTTTCCGTCTCTGACCGCGCTGCTGACCACCTCGAGCGCGGGTTTACCGCTTGGACCCAGCGTGAACAGCCCCACCCGCATTCCAGAAGGCGTTTTGGGGTTGAGCGTCCCCTCGAGCGTGAGGGCTGAAGCCGAAGTTAGACTCAGCGCCAAGAGCGACGAAATTAAAATTTTCAAGTGTGCTCGAGCCATCATCATCACCTCAGAATAAGTATACGCTTAGAACTGATTTTGTTCTGATGCGTTTGCTAATTTTCTGTTGTCGAGACAGCTTGAGCGGGGTCTTTATGAGCACTACTCGAGGGTGGAGCTTCGGGGCTGATAGGCGGACTTAAGCGTTCGCTCAGGGCGGCGTAACCTTCTGGTGTAGCCACCAGCACCAGCACATCTTCTGGCTCGAGCCGCAACTCTGGGCCAGGAAGCCACACCCCACTTTCCCGTGAAAGCGCCACCAGCGTGGCGTATGGCGCAAATAGCGCGTCTAATGGAGCCTGACCCAACAGGTGTACTGGCGCGGCAACACGGTAGAGCAACTCATTGGCTGGAAGTGCTTCGGGGAGTTCGCTCGAGTTTGGTTGGCCCGAGTCTGGTGGTTCGCTGACCTCTGGCGCAACATCTTGGGCAGACTTTAGAAGGGGTCGCTCGAGGTGTGCTCCACTGTTCGCCCGACCGTCCACTTGGGCCGAAAACAGTCCTGCTTCGCTCGAGAGCGCGTAAGCACTAGTGCAGCTTAGCAAGAGTCCAGGCAGTAGGCTCTCACCGCCCCAGGCTAGCCCTAAAAGTACACTCGAGAGCGGGGTTTTGCACAGCGCCGAAAGCAGGGTACAGGCTCCCAGCACGGTCCAGGCTCCCATCCCCAGGCCCAAATCTGGGAGCCACAGGTTTTGTAAGCTGCCCAGCACCGCGCCCAGCGTGCCGCCTAACACAAGTGTGGGTAGGAGAACGCCGCCCGGAATGCCAATACCCGCCAGCAGCAGCAGGGCCAGTAGTCTGAACAATCCCAAGCCCCATAGCTCGGTGGGACCCAGCAGGCCACCCGCGCCCAATTGAAGCCAGCCCAGACCCTCGCCCTGAGTTTGCGGAACGACAATAATCAGCCCTGCCAGGAGTAAACCTACCAGCGGTGCAGCCCACACCTGAAGGCGGGTTCCCTTCGAGCGGCTCTCGAGCGCGGTCCAGCCCTTGCGTATACCCTCGAGTGCGCTGGAAAACAAGCTGCCCAGCGCTGCACACAGCACGCCCAACAAAAGGCACAGCGGCAAAGCTAACAGGGGAAGCGCCACCGGAAGCTCGAGCGCAAAAAGTCCACCAAAACCCAGAAAAGTACCATAGACTCCATAAGCAAAAATGCTGGACAGCACCGCAGGAAGCAGGGCCTCAAGTTCAAATTCAAAGCGGCGATACAGCACCTCCACCGCGAACACCGCCGCTGCAAGAGGAGCGTGCAGGGCCAGTCCTAGTCCTGCTGCTACCCCAGCCAAGCGCACCAAGCGGGCTTCTCCCGGCTCGAGCCGACCCACACGGGCGCTGACTCCGCCCAGCCAGCTTCCCAGACCTGCCAGCGGCCCGTCGCGGCCCAGCGGAACCCCGGCTCCCAGGGTCAGGGTTCCACCCAATAAGCGCCCCAAGGAACCCCGTGTGCGCTCGAGCGGCAAAACCTCGGCGTGATGCCCCTCAATAAACCCCTCGAGTGCGCCCCTGCGGGGATTGAGTTGACGGGTCAGGGCCAGAACCAGAAAAAGCAGCGGAAAAAGGACCAGTGGAGCCAATTTGAGCGGTCCCTCGAAAGCGAACAGAACCCCCCCTCTCGAGGGGAGTTCCGGTGAAACTGCGCCTAGATTGGCAAAAATGGAAGTGGTGAACTCGAGCGCTTTGGTGAACAGCACCCCGCCCAGACCCACCAGCAAACCCGCAAGAGCGCTATGCAGCAAAACGCGCCCCGGCTCGAGGCGTGTAAGACGGCTGTAAAAGGGGTTAGGTGTGGTCAAAGTGTGCGGCTCCGTCCCTGATTATAGGGGTGAAGCAAGCAAAAAAGGGCTGCGGCCCGCCCCGTGAGGTGCGGTCTGGCCCGGAAGGCGAGCAGGCGGTCTGGCCCGATAGGCGAGCAGGCCCGCTAGGTGCCGTTCTGCTCAAGA
>JACMOA010000031.1 GCA_014378225.1 Deinococcales bacterium
CGGGTGACAGGCGGCGGCAGGCTCGAGAATTGGTCCGATTTTTCCAAACTTAATTTGGCGCTCGAGCAGAAAGGTCAGAGTGTAGGTCAAGCCAATCTGAACTCGGTCACGCTCGAGGGTTTACAGGCTAGCGCGTTGTCCAGCACACTCACGCTCAGCGGGAACTACGGTCCAAAAGGGGCTGACTTTGAGCTATCGAGCACCGGACAGTTCAGTGGGCGGGTTGCGGGGAATTTGAAAGGCGAAGTGGTAAGCGCCGAATACAGCCTCGGATACGGCAGTTACAGCGCAAAGGGCAAAGTACAAACCCAACTGGGCGGCGCTCGAGCTTTGAGTGGCACTGCTCAAGTAAGCGGCCTTCCCGCAGATGTGGTGGCGGGTCCTGCCGACTTTACGCTGTCTGGGACGCTGGACCAACCCACCCTTCGCTCGAGCCTGAATCTGCTGGGGGCAGCTGCCAAACTCGAGGCCAGATTGGACGCTGGACTCTCGAGCGCGTCGCTGGAGTTCGCAGACGGCCCCCAGACCAAAGCGCAAGGAACCCTATTCTGGAAAGCGGACAAGCTAGGCGGTGAGATAACGCTCGAGCGCAAACTCAATGCAGGTGAGTTGAGTGACCCGGTAAAAGCTACACTCGGACTATCTGGTACGCTCGAGAACCCCCAGGCCAAGCTCAGCGCCCAGTACCGCGACGTGGCCTTGAGCGGCAATGGTTCGCTCGAGAGCGGAAATTTGCAAGTTCGCACCCGCACCGAAAATGGAACCCTGAGCTGGAAGGGTTCAACCGTCACGAGCGACGTTCGGGATTTCGACCTCTCGAGCCTGAATTTACCCGGTTACAGCGGTGTGCTGGGTCTGGTGGGGGGTCTGGATTTGGGTGGAAGAACAGGAAAGCTGGACCTCAAGCTCGAGAACCTCAAAACCCCGTTCACCATTCCCTATCTGGACCTCGAGCTGGCGGGCAGTGCAAATGGAACCCTCGAGCTGGGCCAGAACTCCAGTTTAGACCTGAAGGTACAAACGGCGGCTGGAACCCTCGAGCTGAACGCACAAGACCGACAGGGCTGGCGTGGACAGGCTAAGGTAGATTTAAAAGCGCCGAAAGGTGGACAAATCCAGGGCAGCGTGTTGCTTGAGGGCCTGGAAAAACCCGCGCTCAGCGGCTCCATCGTGGCTCAGCAGGTTCAGCTCGACCTGGCCGATACCCCGCTCACGGTCAATGGTCAGGTGTTGTTTTTAGGCCAAGATTTTACGCTCACGGGTCTACTCGAGGCAGGCGGCGGGAAACTCCGGCTCGAGGGTGATGGTGCGGTGGCGGACGCCCTGCCCGCGCTGAGGAGCGTGGGCCTGACCCAGAGCGACAACGGCTATCAGGTCCGGGCCGCACTCGAAAGTGTAAACCTGAAAAATATCCGACTGCGTGGCCTAAAACTACCGGATTATCTCGAGGGCCGGGTTTCTGGAAACGCGACTTTTGCCGAGTCGGTCAGCACCTTCACCCTGCGCTCCGAGGCGCTGACCCTGGCTGGAGAGGAACTTCCAGCGCGGCTCGAGGGAACCTTCAGCGGTGGCAACCTGCGTTTGCGCGGCGGCTTTGGGGACTCGAGCGCCTCTGGTAGCGTGACCGATGGCCTGCTCAACGCCCGCCTCGAGCTGGTCAGGACCCCACTGCACGCCTTTATTGGTGCGTTCAGCGGCCCCTTACCGGGCAAGTCTTACGCCACCGGAGCGGCCCGCTACCGGGGACGCCTGGACGACTTACTGGGCGGTCAGCTCGAGGCAGTGGCTGAAAACCTCAGTGTAGAGGGCGGCAGTCAGAGTCTGCGCGGTTATGGTCAACTGGAGTACGTTCGTGGCGTGCTCAAGATTCCCAACATCGTGCTGGACGGAGCGGGCAGTGTGCGAGTTCGTGGCGAATACAGCCCGCAAAAGGTGGACTTCACCGCCGACTTTATTAATACCAGCTTCACCCCGCTGTTGCGACTCGTTCCGGCACTGAGAACCCTCGAGCCAAGTCTAAAGGGAACGGTCAAGGTCAAAATTGGCGGCACCTTCGAGCAGCCCAGCGCCCAGGTGACGAGTCAGAATCTCGAGGGCAGCTTCGCCGGAATTGCGGTCCAGTCTGCTGGACTGGGTGGAAGCCTGACCGGAAACCTGCTCGAGCTGGCCGGAACCCTGAACGCCTCGAGCGTGTTTACTGCTACAGGTCAGGTGAACGCGAGGGCTAACTTAAGCGTGCGAGGGCTGGCCAACACGGTCATCACCTGGACTGGCAAGGGTAAAGTGGACAACTTTGGTCCGCTTGAGGCGGTGAAAGCCACCCTGACCCAGAACACCGGGGCGGAGCGCTGGACCCTGCAAGCCGCCGCCAGGCAGGGCGGAACGATTTCCATAGGCGGCGAGGTTGCGCCCAGATTGATACTGAACTTTGTGGCTCAGGGCATTAATCCGGTGATTTCACCACTGTTTATCAAAAGTTCCACCTTGAACGCCAGGGGCAAGTTTGAGCGCCTGACTGGAGTGGAGGCTGTGAACACTCCACTTTCCAGCGCCGTATTCACCGACCCACCCCTGAATTCAGAAACCTCGGTTAGTCCAGACAAAACGGCGCTCGAGGGAACCGGAAATGGCTTGAGCGTGCGTCAGGACCGTTACCGTCTGAGCGGCGGAGCAGACTTCTCGAGCCTGCTCTTTGGCGCGGTAACGACTGCGGCAACTCCAGCGGGTCCGCAAGCCCCCACAACTCCAGGTGGCAGTAACTTTGTCAGTCCGCTCCCAGACGAACTGACCACCTTCCCGCAAGCCAAAACAGCGGTCAAACGCGCTCCCAGCTTCCTCGAGGGACTCGAGTTCGACAGCTTCGATTTGAACTCCAGCCGGGGCGGGGTCAAGGTAGACGAAAACCTGGCTCGAGGGGAGTTTACTGGACGCCTCACATTGAGTGGAACCGGGGCCACGCCGCGTCTGGCCGGAAAACTCACCCCGGTGCGCGGTAGCGTGTTCCTGCGCGAAAACGAATTTTTGCTCGAGAACGACACTACCCAGATTACTTTTGACCCCTCTGAGGGTTTCTACCCACGTATCTTGCTCAACGCTCGAGGGCTGAATAAAGTGCGGCTGCGAAACCGCGACGTGACCCTCAAAGTGCAGGTGACGGGAGACTTCATCACGGTCAAAACCGTGACCCCGCTCGGGGACGGAACCGTGGGCGAGGCCAAAGAAGAAAAGAAACTTCAGCTCGACACCACGCTCAGCACCGATACCGGAATTTCCTGCTCGAGCAGTGATTTAGCCGCCGAATGTGGCGAGCTTTACGCCCTGCTGGCCACCGGAAGCAGTGACCTGACCAACCTGACCGGAAACATTACCCAGTCCGCGCTCAAAACCGCAGTTAATGTGCTCATCATTGGCGAACTCGAGCGCGGAATTGCCCGCGCCCTGAATTTAAGCGTGTTCCGAATCCGTACCAACGCCTTAGACTTTGACCCAGACTTCAAAGCCAATTTTACGGTAGGAACTTACCTCACCAAAGAGTTTTACGTACAGTATCAGGTGGACCTTCAGGGCAACGGCCTGCTAGACGCGCAGTACACCACCGCAGACGGCAGGTTCACCTTTACGGTTAACACGCCGCTTCAGTGGCTGGATTTGTCCAAAGCCAAACCCACCTTTGGCCTCAGCTACAATCTTCCATTAGATTCACGCTCGAGCATCGAGTTTGGGGTCAAGACCGGAGCCGTGGGTGGCAACGAACTCAAGCTGTTGCTCAACTACCGCCTGAGCTTTTAAACTCTCTTTATGCCTCAACCTCTGTCCACGCTTTACGCCCAGACCCTGCACGCCCTCGAGCGATTGGAATTCTACGCCCAGAAAGCGGGGGATAGTGTGACCCTCGAGCTGCTCCCAGAACTCTCCGGAGTGGTGGGAACCGCTTCCGCCAAACGCGACCTGCTCACGCTCGAGGATACTTTGATGGGCGCACTGTGCGTCGGGGATGAACTCGAGGCGGGGTTGACGAAGTGAGCGCTATGCACTTTGCACTTTACAAACGTCAAACGCGTACAGGCCCCACGGGGCGGTGAGGCCCGATAGGTGCCGTTCTCACCAAGACAGTGCTGCTCTGTCCAAGACGTTTGACGTTTGCAGATTAGCGCTCAACCCAAAAACCAAAAAGGGCGATCTTGTAGTCGCCCTTTCCTAGCCTCGATTCTTAGGCTCAAGAGAATTTATTTCCCAGCCACTTCGATGGTGTAAAAAGCCACCACCGCCACGAGCGCTCCAATCCAGCCGGGAGCGCTGCCCAATTCTAAGGTGAAGTCACGGCCCAGAACCGCGCCGCCCAGCCGTCCGGCCATCATCTGACCGCGCTGCTCGGCGTAGATGTTGAAACCTGTAATGGCTCCACCCAAACGACCCGAAACCTTGTCCACCCCTTGCAGGGTGAGTTCTTCGTCGCCTACTTTGCCCACCAGCTTGCCATCTTTGAGTTCAACGTAAACCTCGAGACCGGCAGCAGAACCACTGACCCCGGTCTCGGTAATCTCGAGCCGAATTTCTTTGCCCGCGAGCTTACCGCCCACGCGCCCAATAATCTGGTCATCGTCCAAAGTGCAGCGCACGTCGTAACCGTCGGCTCCACCCAAGCGACCTTTTAGCATATCCACAGTTTCCATTACATAACCAACTATAGCAGGGAAAGTGAGGGAGGTGGGGATTGAGATAGACACCGCGCTATGGTCGCAGGTGGTCGTCTCAGTTAAGAGTTTGGAGAAGTGAATTGGCTATGGCTTCGTTTAATACCAACGAATATGAGCCTCCTGTTAAAAAAATTTAACATAGTGTGTATTTTTTGCTGTGAACAAATTTACCTCAACACTCTCGAGCGAGAAATACAGCGTCTGGAACGCTATGTTTTGCCACTTTTTAAAATGAGTGCAGTATTGTGGTGTCAGCCATAAGGGGGGAACCAAACCGTTCACCCTCGAGGTGTGGTGTTGAACGCCTCAAAGGTGAGCGCTGTAAACCGGAAGTTTTTTAGTTCTTGAATTTTGGGGAGAACAACTGTGTATGGGTCTCGAGCAGCGCCCGAGTTTAACGCCGTCTGGCTTGCAACAGCAAGTTCAACAACTGCGCCAGCGCAATGGCAAAAGCGGCCACATAGGTCAGCGCCGCAGCGGTGAGCACCTGACGCGCCCCGCCCATCTCTGCGCTCGAGAGCAGGTTTTGAGACTCGAGGTTGTTTAACGCCCTGCGGCTGGCATCAAACTCGACGGGTAGGGTGACGAGGTGGAACACCACCACTCCGGCAAAGAAGAAAATGCCTAGCCACAGCAGGGGTGGAAGGTTCAGGATGAACCCTGCCATTATCAACCACGGCGCGATGCTGCTGCCGATGCTGAGAACCGGGAGCAGGCCCGCCCGCAGCGCCAATACGCCATAATTTTCCTTGTCCTGAACGGCGTGGCCTACCTCGTGCGCGGCCACCGCCAGTGCGGAAACGCTGGGCTGGTCAAAGTTCAGCTCACTCAGGCGTACCGCTTTAGCTCGAGGGTCGTAGTGGTCGGTGAGTTGTCCGCTCATCCGCTCCACTGGAACCTGTTGCAAGCCCGCCTGGTCCAGCAACAAGCGGGCCACGTCTGCCCCCGTCAGGTTACGGGCGTTGCGAACCGCGTTGTTACGGGTATAAACACTTCTAAGGTATTGCTGCAAACCTAAAGAGGCCAGAAAAAGCAAGGCAATCAAAATTCCGAGAGGACCCAATCCGAACATAAGCCAGAATACCTCAGTTTAAGGTGTGGAAAAAGGAGGGAAGCGCTCGAGCGCTTCTGACCCTCGAGCCTGGGCTTTTCCTGTACCCTATAACCCAAAGATGCCAGAAATTTTTAAAACCGCTATTCAGGTCCGTTTTGGGGACACCGATATGCTCGGACACGTCAACAACGCCGCCTTTGTACAGTACCTCGAGCACGCCCGTTTGGAGTGGATTCGCGCTCAGCACGCCAGGGGTCTGCCGCCTATTCACATCGTGCTAGCCCACCTGCGGATGGATTACCGTCATCAAATTGTGCTGGGCCAGACGGTGGAAGTAGAGCTGTGGCCCACCCGCACAGGCCGCTCGAGCTTCGATTTTGAGTACCGGGTGCTGGCAGACGGTCAAACCTGCGCTGAAGCCCACAGCGTACAAGTCTGCATAGACGCAGGAACCATGAGTCCCAAGGCTCTGGATGATTCAGTAAGAGGGGTGCTCGAGGCGCAGATGGGGAAATAAACTTTTTTCAGAAGGGGTGATGAGTGATGTCTGACAGGTCTTACACTTCATAGAATTTGGACTTTTGGAAGAGGTCAAATAGAAAATCAGCTTTATATTTTTCTAGCTCATTGCTCATCACTCATTACCAACCACCCCACATTTCTCGAGGTACACACATGGAACGACAACTTTATAACGGTCTCGAGTGGGTCTCACTGGGAACCTTTCCGCGCCTGCTTGCCGAGGGTTTACGGCGTTCGCTCGAGGAGCAGGGTTTGGTCGGACTGATTAAAACACCGTTTCAGTGGGTGATTTACAGCCCGGTTATCGAACTCGAGACCGGAGGTTACATGGGAGATGTCCAGCTTTACGTGCCTGAAACCATGCTCGAGGAAGCTAACTCCATACTCGAGGGACTTCAGGGCGACCCACTGCTCGAGGATTTTTTGGAAGAAAATTTGCCAGAAGAAAATTTAAACAAGGACGGTTAAAAGATGGCACTCATCGGCGTAGATTTGGGCGGAACCAAGATTCTGGTGGGCGTGCTTGAGGGTGAAACACTCGTTTCCAAATCGGTGGAACCGACCCCCAAACACGGCTGGAAAAGCGTGTTGGACAAAATTGCAGAGATGGCTCTGGAGGCACAAAAACTCTACCCAGAGGTCAAAAAAATTGGGGTGGGCTGTCCTGGTCCGCTGGACTTCCGTAGGGGCGAGGTCAAGCTGGCCCCCAACGTATTTGATTTCAAAAATGTGCCACTGGTGCGCTATCTCGAGGACAAAATGCAGCTCGAGGTGATGCTGGAGAACGACGCTAACGCGGCAGGTCTGGCCGAAGCGGTGCTGGGTGCGGCGCGGGGAACCTCCTCGAGCATTTACATCACGGTGAGCACGGGAATTGGGGGTGGGTTGTGCTTTGGCGACCGGGTGTGGCGCGGGTTCAACGGAATTGCCGGAGAAGTGGGACACATCATCTCCCTACCCGGTGCGGCGGTGAGTGGTGCCGGTCAGAGTGGGGCGCTCGAGGCGCTGTGTTCGGGACGAGCCATCGCCAGGGACGCCAGTTTTGCCCTCAACAGGTCTGTCAGCACCGCCGAAGCCTTTAAACTGGCCCAGGGTGGTAACTCGGTGGCAGTGGCGGTGGTCGAAAATGCTCTGACTCATTTGGGCGTAGCCCTGGCCAACTTACAAAAAACCCTGGACCCCGAAGTGTTCGTGATTGGCGGCGGCGTGGCCGAGGTGGGCGACTACTTCTTTGACTTCGTGAGGCGGGTGGCCGACGCATCCTGTGCAGGGTACGCCCCAGTGGTGCTTCATCGCGCCCAGATGGGCTATGACGCCGGAGTCATTGGAGCGGCGCTTTCGAGCCGTTGAGTGTTGGCGGAAGGGGTGGTGAGTTCTGAGTTCTGAGTTTTGAGTCTCGGACACTCCCCGCTCAGCTTCAGCATCTACGGGGCCGTGAGTTTGAAGTCGTTGTTTCCAAGTTGGTTTGATAGAGGGCGCTCAAGAACAAACCTTTCAATCGCTCAGAGCTAGAAACCTGCGGGACAGCTCGAGCGACGGAGTTTAAGTCCATCGCTCAAAACCTCTGCACCAAATCTCCATGCAACGCCTTGTTTTCTGGCTCGAGGTGAATCATGGTGATAGACCCTGGAATTTGGCGCTCCAGTAAATCCTCGAGTGCATCACTCAACCTGTGGGCCTCGAGTACGCTCATTTGGCCTGGAACCACCAGATGAAACTCGATAAAGGTTCCCTGTCCGGCTTGTCTGGCTTTCAGGTCGTGAATCTCGAGGGCTGCGCCCAGATTGGCTTTGAGGGTTTCCCGAATATACTCGAGGTCTGCGGCGGGTAAACTCTCGTCCATCAGTGCGCCCAGACTGCGCCGAATAAGGCGGTAGCCCACCCACACGATGTAGAGCGCTACCAATAGCGCCACGGTTGGGTCTAACCACTTCACGCCCAAAATTTGGCCCAGACTCACCCCCAAAAGTACACCCACGCTCGAGTAAACATCGCTGAGGATGTGCTGTCCATCGGCCTCGAGCGCCGGAGAACGTTGGCTTTTTGCCAACCGAATCAGGTAGACGCTCAGACTCAGGTTGAGCGCGGTAGCCCCCATAGAAAGGGCCGCGCCCAGACCAAAATTCTCGAGTTCAATTGGACTTTGCAGGCGTCCGAGAGCGGTTTGCACAATTTGCAGGGCTGCAAACAGAATCAAACTTCCCTCGAGCGCCGCCGAAAAATACTCGGCCTTGCCGTGTCCAAACGGGTGCTCCCGGTCTGCGGGTTTTCTGGCCAGCCACAGCGCCCACAGCGCCACCGCCGCCGCCACCACATTGACCACCGACTCGAGCGCGTCTGACAGCAGCGCCACAGAACCCGTCACGCGGTAGGCCGCAAACTTGAGTGCAAAAACCAGCGCTCCCACAATCAAACTTATAAACGCTCCCCGAATCAACACCCCTGTATGGTGAGCGCTCGAGCGGGCCTAAATCAAGTCCGGGTCCACGGTCATTCTGAGGTTTCCCAGAACTCGAGCAGGCTTTTTGGGAAGGCAAAACTATGAATCCAAATTCACTAACCTCTTTCATCAGTCCGAATCGTACTAAGTCTAGAACGTGCTAGACATCACTCACAG
>JACMOA010000266.1 GCA_014378225.1 Deinococcales bacterium
AAAGTGTGCAACACCCGAAAGGGATTTCACAGCACGTC
This sequence comes from Deinococcales bacterium, assembly GCA_014378225.1. Taxonomy (GTDB): domain Bacteria; phylum Deinococcota; class Deinococci; order Deinococcales; family Deinococcaceae; genus JACMOA01. Next base: position 39 of record JACMOA010000266.1, read on the forward strand.
CGAAAGGATGCTGCTCGAGGGTTCGAATCCCTCTCGAGGCTACACCTCTATTTTTTCCACACCATAAGTCTTTTCCACATACGCCTCGAGCAACTTTATAAACTCCGGCACAATAGTCCCCACACCCTTGAGCGTAGTCAACAACTTACCATCCTGATAAACCGGCGCTCGAGGGTCTTCTCCCGTTCCAGGCAGCGAAATGCCGATGTTGGCCTGCTTGCTTTCTCCAGGGCCGTTGACAATGCAACCCATGACCGCCACATTCATGCTTTCGACGCCAGGGTAACGGCCTTTCCACTGCGGCATGGTGTCGCGGATGTAGTTTTGAATGCTCTGGGCCATCTCCTGAAACAGCGTGCTGGTGGTGCGTCCACAACCAGGGCAGGCCGTGACCTGTGGCAAAAACTGGCGCAGCCCCAGGCTTTGCAAAATCTGCTGGGCTACCTCCACCTCCTTTTTGCGGGGTGCGCCGGGTTCCGGGGTGAGGCTCACTCGAATGGTGTCGCCTATGCCTTCAGCCAAAAGAACAGCAAGCCCCACGCTCGAGGACACCACGCCCTTATCGCCCATTCCGGCTTCGGTAAGACCCAGATGCAGTGGATAGTCGCACTGCACGGCTAATGTGCGGTAAGTTTGCCACAGCTCCGGGGCGCTCGAGACTTTGGCGCTTAAAATAATTTTGTCGTGTGCTAAACCCAGTTCTTCGGCTAGAAAAGCACTCTCGAGGGCGGAGGCGTTCATGGCGTCAATTAGAACGTCAGTGGCCCCTCTCGGCTGCTCGGGCTTGGAATTAAGGTCCATCAGCCGTGCCAGCACGCTCCCGTCCAGACTGCCCCAGTTCACCCCGATGCGAACGGGTTTATCGAACTCCTTTGCTACCTCAATCATGGTGGCAAAGTTGACATCGTGCTTCTGGCCCACACCCACATTGCCGGGATTGATGCGGTATTTGGCCAGTAAACGGGCCGTTTCGGGATACTCACGCAGCAGTTGGTGTCCGTTGTAGTGGAAATCTCCCACGATGGGAACGCTGAGTCCGAGGTCTTCGAGCCTCCCCACAATTTCTGGCACGGCAGCGGCAGATTCACGATTATTGACCGTGATACGGACAATTTCACTGCCCGCATTGAAAAGCTGGGCCACCTGAAGCGCGGTCCCCTCCGCATCAGCGGTATCGGTGTTGGTCATACTCTGTACACGGATGGGATAACTCGAGCCAATCCACACCCCACCCACGTTTACATTTGCAGTCTTGCGGCGCACAGTCATGACTTTAGTTTAATCCTCGAGCGGGAGTGCGAGTGCATTTTTGTCCCACATTTGGGAAAGTTCGATTTGCGGCTTGGGTGAAGCGTTTTGCGCCTCCTGTGGGTATTTGGTAATTAGTCGGTTTGATTTTGGGCGGTCTGGCCCGGTAGGTGCTGCTTAAGACCAAGACAGCGCTTAAGAACAAACCATCCAAGAACCAATTACTAAGAACCCACGAGTAGGCCCGCTAAGTGCCGTTTTGCTCAAAACAGCCGGAGGCGCAAAACCGAAAACCGAAAACTAACACCTCACCGCCCCAACTGCGGTAACGCGCCGTAATCCAGGAAAAACTGAACCATCACCGCCACCATCAGCAGTGAAGCCACGCCCTGAACGGCTTTCCAGAGTCTCGAGTGGGTGGGAACCTGCACTTTAATGCCATCTACGTTCTGCTCGAGCGTGCCAGGAATGCGGTAGGGAAGCATCACGGCGACCAAACTCAGCAGGGCAGCGCACAGCAACAGGGGTGCGAATCCACGAAGCACCCAGGCCAGCCCCAAACAGGTCAGCATTCCCAGCGCAGAAGTGAGCGGCTTGGGCAACAAAAACCCACCATTTTGGGCATCCGCTCGAGGACTGGCACTGAGCT
>JACMOA010000267.1 GCA_014378225.1 Deinococcales bacterium
GCCTAAAAGCTTCTCAACTGTTAACCGAAAACCCATAACTCACCACTTAAAAACCCTATTCCCACAGCTCATACTCCCACTCGAGCGCCACCTCGAGCCGTGCTTCCACCTGACGCAGCAGTTCCTTGATATCCTCAGATTTTGCGCCGCCCAGATTAACCACGAAATTCCCGTGCTCGAGGGCAATCATGGCGTTTCCAACCCGCAGCCCTTTGAGTCCAGCCTGGTCAATCAGCATTCCAGCACTCACCTTTTTACCACTCACAGTGGGGTTTTTGAAGGCGCACCCGGCGGTTCTAGCTTTAGGCTGACCTTTGCGGGCGGTATCCGAATCCACCATCCGAGTTTCGACCTCAGCAGGCGTGCTGGGGGCCAGTTTCAGGCGAACCCTGGTGACAATATCATTTCTGGGTATTCCACTCGAGCGATACCCATAGTTTAGCTCTTCGGGGGCGTAAATTCGCGCCACGCCGTTTGCCACCACCTCGAGTTCATAAAGTGAGTCGAACATCTCGCCATAACGGGTTCCGGCGTTCATCCACACCGCTCCGCCCACCTGAGCCGGGATGCCCACCATCCCCTCGAGACCAGAAAGGCCGCGTTTTTGTGCGGTGCGAACGAGCCCGGGCAAAGGACGACCCCCGCCTACCCAACCCGTAATGTGCAGGGTTTCGCTCGAGAGTACAGGGTCCCTTTCCAGGTCTTCAGCGGCGTACGGGCCACCCAGCCGAATCACCCGCTGCTCGAGTCCAGCGTCTGAAACTACCAGGTTGGAGCCGCCGCCCAGAATGCGGTACGGCGCACTCGTTGCCTCAAGCAGCTCTTCCAGATTCCGGGCGGTCCACACCTCGCACTCACCGCCCACACCCAGTGTGGTGAGGCGGCTCAGCGGTTGACGCTCCACTTTCATAGCCTTACCATAGCGGGTTTTTCAGGTGAATAAGCCAACAACATCGGTCCCAGAGTGGTGATGTCGCCCGCGCCCATGGTCAGAATCAAATCGTTCGGCTCGAGGGTGCGGTTCAGGTGCTCCAGAGCGCCCTCAAAACTGCCCACAAAATGGGTACTGGCGTGTCCCCACTCGAGCATTCTGTTCGAGATATTCTCGGCTTTCACACCTGCGATGGGAGCTTCTCCGGCGCTGTACAAATCCAGCATCAGCACATCGTCGGCAGCCATCAAAGTGTCTGCAAAGCCCTGCCAAAACTCCGCCGTTCTGAGGTAGCGGTGTGGCTGAAACACCACCCGCACCCGCCTTCCACTCTGCCGCGCTGCCTCGAGTGTGGCCGTCACCTCGGTGGGATGGTGGGCGTAGTCGTCCACAATCAGCGCCCCGCGCAAGGTTCCTTTGACGTCGAAACGCCGTGCCGCACCCCGGAAATTCTCGAGCGCTTTTGCAGCCCCCGCATAGTTTGCGCCCAGCAAATCTGCACAAGCCAGCGCCGCCAGCGCATTCTGAATGCTGTGCTTACCGGGAATACTCAGAGTTACTCGTCCCAACTCTTCAAAACCGCGCAGCACGGTGAAGCTCGAGCCATACTCGGTGAACTCGAGCTGAGTGGCGCGGTAAAACGAACCTTCGGACAATCCGTAAGAAAAAGCCCCCTCGAGCGTAGAAAAATTGAATTCAGAGGCGTGGATGGAATGACCGCTCGAGCGCACCAATTCATTTAAATTAGGCCAATCCGCGCAGAACACCACAGTGTTAGCTCGCTCGAGATAGCGCACTATAGCGTCTGTCAGGTGCTCGAGCGAATCCCAGGCAAAGTTGGGGCGCTTGGCGTCTCCCGCGCCGATGTGGTCAGCCTCGAGATTGGTGAGCACCGCAATTTGGGGAACCACGAACTCGAACAGCGGGTCGGATTCATCCAGTTCAGCTACAAAAGGACCTCCCCCCAGGCGCACATTAGAGCCGTCAAACTCGGGCAAAGTGCTGCCTACAAAAGCGGTGGGGTCCAGCCCTCCCCCCATCAGGGCCACGGCGGTCAGGCTCGAGGTGCTGGTTTTACCGTGGGTTCCGGTCACGCCCACCGACGAAACGCCCCGCATCAAATCCCCCAGGGCCTCGATGCGGTAACGCACCGGAATTTGCTGCGCTCGAGCGGCCTGAACTTCAGGGTGGTCCTGACGAATTCCGGTGGAAATAATCAGTTCGTCAACCGACAGGGTGATATGGTCGCTCGAGTGGCCCTGAAGAACGGTGATGTTTTGAGTCTCGAGTTGAGCGGTGAGAGGAGTCAAGTTCTGGTCGCAGCCCGAAATGGTGTGGCCCTGCGCCTGGAGCAAACGGGCGAGGCCGGAAACCCCGATGCCCCCAACGGCCATCAGGTGATAGTGTTTGGGGGGGTTGTCTTTGGAAGGAAGGTCTTTCATGCTTAACCGGAAAACAGTGTACTCGAGCGGGGCAGGTCGAGCGACACTTTTACGCAACCTTCTTGAAGCTCTGGCACAGCTCTTAATACCTCTCCTCGAGCATTTACGATTTGGTTACATCTGCAACTCATCCAATTCCCTCGCTTACCTGTCACATCCACTAAAACTTCCGTACACCCGGTCTCGAGCGCCGGACGAGACCTCTCACTTTACTCAAGAGTGAAAGATGGGGTTGATTTAGAAACAGGAAAACCAAATTATTGACCCTTCATTCTGAGACGCGCTCTAGGCTGTACAATAGGCTAGACAACAACCCTAAGACTCAGAGTGTCCTGCACAAAACTAAAAAGAGTACAAACTCTGTGAAGCTATTTTTATAGTCAAGATACTATGGACTTAAACCCATTGGTCGATTAAACTAAATCTACAGCTGAGCGCACTTAGAACAGACTACCAGAGGCAGTGTGAGGGAAAAAGAGCAATCAAAGTTCCATTTAAAGTTAGACCGATTAACCCGCTTGGCCGCACATAGCTTCACAGCTAGGCGGGCGTGGCTGGTGCTCGAAGATGGAAGTCACCAGTTTGCGTCGCATCGGGCCTCGAGCGCCATGGTCAAAGAAGTGATGCGCCATGCCCCCATTTTGAATGACTCTGGAAAACTACTGGGTTCACTGTGGGTCATCGTATCCTCGAGCGGCTGGAACAGCACTCAGCAGGAACTGTTTGAAGAATTTGCGCTGATGCTGGTGCCTGCGCTCGAGGGGTTCATTCAAAGTGAGCAGGTGAGCGCCACCCCCTCCACCCCGGTGCTGCTGAGCCAGAATTACCCCGCCGTAGTGGCTTTCGAGCGCGACGGAACACTGGTGTATGGCAACCCGGCAGCCATGAGGCTATGGAACATCTCCATCAGCCAAATGATAGAGCTGAAACTGGCTGACTTGGTGCTGGATTTACAAAATATTTCGATGATGGAGGCCCTAAGCACGCCCAATACTCCGTTTGGATTGCGGGGCCTGCGTGACGGAATTCCCTTTCAGCTCGAGGGTTTGCTCAGCACGCTCGAGCTGGGCGGCGAAATTCACGCCTGTCTGTGTATGCGTGAACTGGGTGTGCGTGAACTGGCTGCTCTGGAAACCTCGCCCGATACTCTAGTCTTAGAGGGGCGGCTGCGGCAATTTGCGCGGCAAACCCAGTACGCCCTCATCGAGTGGGACCTCCGGGGACGGGTGTTGGCCTGGAATCCCTCTGCCGAGCGCATCTTTGGCTACAGCGAGGCCGAGGCGATAGGGCGCAGTTTAGTTGACTTAGTGGCCCTGAACAGCAACCGTGACATGCTTCACAACCTGGGGAAACGCCTAGTGCAAGGCCTGGAGGGAAGCTCTAACACCAATGCCAACCGGACCAAAAGTGGACGTAAAATCTTTTGTGCCTGGCAAAACACCTCCCTGTACGATACGGACGGTAAGGTAATGACCGTAGTCAGCCTCGCGCTCGAGACAACCGTACAGGTAGAAGCCGAAGAAGAGCTGCGCCGCGCCCGCGCCCGCGACCTGGCCCTGCGTGAAGCCCTGCCCGACGTAGTGTTTACCCTGACCAGGGGAGGTCGTTTTCTGGATTATCACGAACCCGAAGAGTCCACCTTTTACCTGGACGCCCAGGAAATCGTGGGTTACAAACTCGAGGAGGTGGCCCCGCTCGAACTGGCCCGCAGATACCGCGCCGCGCTCGAAATTGCTTTTAGCAATGGAATTGCCGACTTCGAGCACAACCTGGACATCGGGGGAATTCAACACGATTTTGAGTCCAGAGTAGTACGCTACGACACTGAAGAAGCGGTGGTCATCGTGCGTGACGTGACCCAGCGCAAACGCGACGAACAACATCTGGCGCACATGGCTTTTCATGACAAGCTCACGGATTTGCCTAACCGCGAACTGTTCGGGCGGCGCTTTGAGGAAGCCCTGCGGCTGTCGCGTCAATCATACCGCCCCCTCTCGGTGGCCTTCGTGGACCTCAACCGCTTCAAGCAAGTCAACGACACTATGGGACACGCCTACGGCGACTTACTGCTCGAGGGGGTAGCCCAGCGCCTCCGCCTGCTGATGCGCCCCGACGATACCCTAGCCCGCATGGGCGGCGACGAGTTTACACTTATTCTGCCTGGTTTGAGCAAGGAACGCGCCGAGGAGGTCTCAGAGCGAGTCATCCACGCGCTGAGCCAGCCTTTCGTGCTCGAGGGCCACACCGTCCAGATTGGAGCGTCGGTGGGCCTCTCGAGCTTTCCCGAAGACGGCGGAGACGCGCAAGACCTGCTCAGAATTGCAGACCGCCGGATGTATGAAACTAAAAAGCAGCGCAAAGAAACGCGAGTTTAGACAGCAAACGACAGACGGCAGAAAAAGCCAGTGCTTAAGTCTGAAGTTTGAATTCTGTCATCTGAGTTCTGAGGTCTGAAATCTAAAGTCTGAACTCTAGAACTCGAGGCCCAACAGCCAATCTCCTCGAACGTCCCGATTATAGGCCACCCAGACTTTGGGTTCTTTCACGCTCGAGCCGTATGCCTCGAGTTTTTCGCGGATAGACTGCGCCCAGCCGTCTCGGTCTCCGCCTTTCACATCGTTGTCTAAAAAATCCTGCCACTCGAGCAGGCGGCTTTCCTGCGCCCAAGCATACTCTTCAAACAGCTCAAGCACCCTTTTAACGCCCTCACTCTCGAGCAGTAGGGTGTCGGGTTCATCGTCCAGTGCCGTGTTTCCTAAAACCTGCCAGCCCTCTTCAATCAGTGGGTGGCGGCTTTCCTGCAACGTGGGCGCTCGAGGGGAATCGTACATCTGGGCGTGCGTTTCAGGATTGAGGTCGGTCATGGCTCGAGTTTACACCGGAGTGGAAAAGTTATGAGTGATAAGGATTCCGGAAATATCGGTAACGTA
>JACMOA010000268.1 GCA_014378225.1 Deinococcales bacterium
CGCTTGAGCGCTCAGGGCGACGAAAAAGCCCTGTGCCGGGTCGTTTTGTGTTTGCTGGACAATGCGGTGCGCTATTCAGCGGTGGGGGCTGAGGTGTGGTTGACCCTGAAACAAAAAGGAAAAGGGGTCCTGCTCGAGGTGCGCGACATCGGCCTGGGCATCTCGGAAACGGACCAGGGGCGCATCTTTAGCCGCCATTTCCGCACCGACGAAGCTCGAGCGTGTGGCGCAGAAGGCAAAGGAATGAGTTTGTGGAACGCCAGAGAACTGGTTCGCGCCCACGGAGGAGATGTGCAGGTGGCTTCTCAGCCGGGACAGGGAAGCACGTTTACCGTGACTTTTCCGCTGTATAACGAGCACTCGAGCGGGAGTGAACTCACTGCGTAATCACAGGGCTTCTGTACTTCTCTACGCTCGAGCACTCCGTCAATACTTCTGCTTTTAAAGCATTTCGCGGAAGTATTGAGCTGTTTTTGCTCAATACTTCCGAGCGGAGCGAGTGGCAACGGTAAAGCGTTTGGAAGTGTGCTGTAGATGCTTTATCCACCATCAAGCGGGGTTCAGGTCTCAGGTTTGAACGGCTCGAGCGTGACGCAGCAAAGCCACAGCCTTTAGAATGCAGCCCGGAGGAATCAACATGACCACTCGTCAAGAAACCGATTCGATGGGAACTATTGAAGTGGAAAGCAACGTGTACTGGGGCGCTCAAACCCAGCGCTCGAGGGAGAATTTTCCGATTGGGGTAGACCGTTTCAAATGGGGCCGCCCGATGATTCGCGCTCTGGGCATACTGAAAAAGAGCGCTGCATTAGCCAATCGCGATTTGGGGGAACTTCCGCTCGAGCTGGCTAATCTGATTGTGCAGGCTGCTGATGAAGTGATAGAAGGCACACTGGACGCGCACTTCCCGCTGGTGGTGTTTCAGACTGGAAGTGGAACCCAGAGCAACATGAACGCCAACGAGGTGATTTCTAACCGCGCCATCGAGCACTCTGGCGGCGAAATGGGCCGTAAAAGTCCGGTGCATCCCAATGACCATGTGAACCGGGGCCAGAGCAGCAACGATACCTTTCCCACTGCCATGCACATTGCGGTGCTCGAGGAACTACACCACACCCTCTTTCCGGGTGTGCTGAAATTGCGCGATACCCTGCACGCCAAGTCGCTCGAGTTTGCGCTTTTAGTTAAGGTGGGCCGCACCCACCTGCAAGACGCCACCCCCATCACGTTGGGTCAGGAAATAGGCGGTTGGGTGGCTCAGATAGACGACGCGCTCGAGTTTGTTCGCAAAGCTAGTGAAGGGGTGCTCGAGCTGGCAATTGGCGGAACGGCGGTGGGAACCGGACTCAACGCCCACCCTGAATTTGGAAGTCGGGCCGCTGCCTATATTGCTGGGGAAACTGGACTGGCTTTTTTCAGCTCGAGCAACAAGTTCAAGGCCCTGAGCGCTCATGATGCACTGGTCAACACCTCGGCCAGTTTAAGAACTCTGGCCGGAGCCTTGATGAAGATGGCCAACGACGTGCGCTGGCTAGCCTCGGGACCCAGAAACGGTATTGGCGAGGTTTCGATTCCCGAAAACGAACCGGGCAGCTCCATCATGCCGGGAAAGGTCAACCCCACCCAATCCGAAGCGCTGACGATGGTGGCGGTGCAGGTGTTCGGAAACGACGCGGCGGTGGCTTTTGCCGGGTCGCAGGGCAACTTTCAGCTCAACGTGTTCAAACCGGTGATGGTTCACAACGTGCTCGAGAGCATTGGTTTGATTGCAGACGCCTGCATCGCTTTCAACGACCATTGCGCGGTGGGCATCGAACCCAACCTGGAGCGAATCTCGGCCAACCTCGAGAAAAATTTGATGCTGGTGACAGCTTTAAACAAACACATCGGGTACGACAAGGCCGCCAAGATTGCTAAAACCGCGCACGCGCAGGGCAAAAACCTCAAAGAAGTGGCCCTCGAGCTGGGGTATTTGAGCGCTGAAGAATTTGACGCCTGGGTGATTCCGCTCGAGATGACACATTCTTGAGTTTTCAGTTTTCGGTGGTAGGGCAATCCCTTGTGTTTACCCAAAAAGCCAAAAGCTCGAGCGCACTTAAACTGTGCTCGAGCTGCAAAACATATTTAAGACTCAAAACTGAAAACCGATAACTTAAAACCTCACCCCTCGAGTCCCGACAACTCCGCTCCCAGGCGCATCACCCATTCACTGCCACTTCCAGGTAAAAACTCGCGTCCGTTGAGCTTGTCCCGCCCCGAGCGCACGGTGTCCACGTCCCAGCGTAAGGGTAGGCGGGTTTCCAGGCGGTAGGTGCGACTTTGTGGGCTGTACATCACCTCGAGCTGAGCGGTGTATAGCTTGAGCTGATGGCGCAACTGGTGAAAATAATTACGGGTTTTTTGCAGCGGTTCGTCGGTAAAGATGTCCTGCACCACCTGGGCCAGTGTTACCTCCCCATTGATGTGAATGTAGGTCAGGACCTCCACAAAGCGCCGCATGGGAACTGGAACTAATTTCCCTCCTACCGCAATACGCTCTTGCCCCAGGGTAATCAGGTCAATCACGCTCGAGGGTTCAGAAACCATCAGGGCGGGAAAACGGCGCTCGAGCAGGCTCACCAACGCCGCCGAGAGTGTGGGGCGCTCTCCCCAGAGCAATGCGGGGTTGTAGACACTCTGAACCTGGGTAATCAGGGTCTCGAGGGCGGCTTGGGCAGCGTCTTCCCTGGCAGGGTTTTCAGAATCCTCGAGCAGGGAGTCTGCCGCGTGGAGCAGCGCCCAGCAGGTTTCCCTGACCCTGCCCAGCCGCGCAAAACTCGAGGAAATCTCGAGCAGTTTTTGCGCGGCTATCCCTGGCGTGAGTAGATTCTGGCGGCGTAGAACAACGGTTTCGCGGAGTTCAAAAAGTAGTCTTTCCAGAGGGCTAGAAAGGCAGTCTCGAGCGGTTTCGAGCTGTGCAGCAGCGTCTTGTTGACCCCCTGTCTGCTCGAGGAGGGTGGACAGCGCCAAAGCGGCCTCGAGCGTTGCCTTATCGGCAGTCTTACCCGCTGCCTGCGCCCGACTTAAAGCTTCCTGGAAATGCCTTACGGCTTGCGTTGGGTTGTGCTGGGCCTGATAAAAGCGTCCCCACGCCAGCTCGAGCAGGGCGGAGTGGCTCGAGAAAGGACTTTGCCCAGCAGGGGAGGACGCGTTCTCGGCGGCCTGATTGAGTTGGGTCAGTTCATTCTGAGCTTCCCCGAATCGACCCAGATGGATGAAGCTACACGCCCGTTCCAGCTCCAGCCCTGGGTTTCCAGTCAATGTTCCCTCGAGCGCCCGATTCAGGTAATACACCGCGCTGTGGTCATCTCCTTGAGCGCCGTACAGTTTGCCGAGCTGTCCATAAACCCAGAGTGAGCACACCGAAATCTCTGGCAGATTTTGCACCTCGAGCAGCGCTTTTTCGGCGTCTGGAAGGGCGCTGTCCACTGACTCGAGCCGGAAGAGCAGCTCACTTCTGGCCCCGTGCCACAACATCCGGTCAATGGGGTCCAGCGAACTCAGCTCTAAAGTGTGAAGTTGCTTGAGTGCGGCGGTATTTTCGCCTTGCCGCAGCAGGTGACGGGCCAGCTCGAGCTGAGCGCCGAGGTTGTGTTTAGATATCGCTTGGTCAATCAAAAACCGGGCGATGCTGGGTTGTCCCTGAGCGTCGTAACATACGCTGCCCCAGCGCTCGTCGTCTGGACTGGGGTTGTAGATGCCCTCGAAGCGCCGGATACCTTCGGCGTACTGCTGGAGGTAAAAGTAGCCCTGAACCGGACTCTTGAGCCGAATATTTTCTCCAAAGCGGAAGCGCAATTCTCGGGTAGGCCCTGTGGGGCGGCCCGCCCCCTGACCCCTGGTTGAACGGGTGGAATGGCGGGTGGAATGAGGGTTGTGAGTTTGTGGCATGGGTCGCGTAAATCTCCTGAGCTAAGCACTGAGTTAGGGTCGGTAACGAGTAGGGTACAAAATCGAATACACGCCTGTAAAAACGCAATTTTGGCCCCTAGCGTTTCGAGACACTGTTTCGAGACACTACCAGGGTTGTGGCTAGTAAGTTCACCGTACACACCCGGACCACACCTTTAAGCGTAATTTCTGAGTGTGACTATACTACGTTTGTATTAAATTGTGCTTTTGCCTAAGTTGTGATTCTGGTCGAGAGGACTTCTGAACCCGTTTCATCAGGATTCCGAAAATATCCGTAAGGTAGTGAAGGATATTTTTAGCGGAGCGGATGGGAAAGAATATGGTTCCGACTGTATAGTGGAGTGGGAAACGGTGAGGCCCGTTAGGACTCTGTCGGCGAAGTCGTTCTAGTTTCCACTTGCGGCGCTTTTCGGACGGTTTGGGTCAGGCAGCGCCCGACCCCTACGTGAGCGTTACGCGGCCCAGCCCGTCAGGTGCTGTAGTTGGGCCAAGACGCGGCCCAGCCCGTCAGGTGCTGTAGTTGGGCCAAGACGCGGCCCAGCCCGGCAGGTGCTGTAGTTGGGCCAAGACAGACGCGGGGCGGAACACGA
>JACMOA010000269.1 GCA_014378225.1 Deinococcales bacterium
CTCGAGCGAGGAGAACGGCTTATTCATTGCTCATTGCTCCTCTTGTACGGATTCTGATTGATTCCGGTACGTGTTCCGCTGTCTTGGACCAAGCGGCACCTACCGGGCCTGTCCGCGTCTTGGCCTAAACAGCACCTTCCGGGCTAGGCTGCTGGAAATATCGTTCACTACGTTACCGATATTTCCGGAATCCTTATTATTCCTTCACCCCACCCGACACCGTGCCACTCACAAAAAACTGTTGGAAGCTGTAGAAAAGCGCCACAATCGGAATTGCGCCCAGCACTGCGGCAGCGGCGAACTGTCCATAAACTGTGGCGGCAGTTGTACCCCCACCCCCCACGCCGAACGAACGCAGTCCCACACCCACATTCCAGTTGCCTGCACCCGAAAGCAGCACATTTGCCAGCAAAAATTCGGCGTAAGTACCGATAAACTGGAGCAAGAAGATAAAGACCAACATGGGGCCAGAAAGCGGCAACACAATTTTGGTAAAGGCTCCCCAGCGGGTCGTACCATCCACCAACGCGGCTTCCTCGAGCGAGGCAGGCAGGCTTTCCACGTAACCCTTATAAATCCAGGTTCCGAACGCAATAGCTCCGCCAGAGTAAGCCAGAATCAGTCCGGTAAAGGTGTTGAGCAAATCCAGAGACTTGATGATGCTAAAAATAGCCACCAGTGCCACGATATTGGGAAACATCTGGATAAAGATAAAAAACATCAGGGTTTGAAAACGCCCTGGAAAGCGTAGCCGTGCCATCGCGTATCCGGCTGTGGTGGTCAGAATCACCGCCAAAACACCCGTGATACCCGAAATCAGAAAGGTGTTGCGAATCCACAACAGGAATCTCGAGGCTGTGGTGTTGCCGGTAAACTGGGCAGGAAGCAAAAAGGCGAAGAACAGCACGATAACCAGAATCAAAACAATGCTGGTGTAGCGGCGCTCGAGTTGCAGAGAAGGTGGAGGGGTAGTTCCCGTGTACGCCCTGGACCGTAGATTGATCACCGCCAGCCAAAACAGTCCCAGAGCGGCAATCCCCACCATCGCCCATTGCCAAGCGTAAATAACCACACCCTCAAACAGCGCAGCGTAGTTAGAAAAATTGCTACCCTCGAGCGGGGGCAAAACCCTCGAGCGCACCAGAAGCGGGTCGGTAGCGGCTCCCAGCGACCCCTGAACCAGTCGGTTAAGCGGGTCTAGCGAAGTCCCGATGATAAAGACCAACGGGTAAAGCGCAGCCAGAATGATAATCCAGATGATGAGGTGGGTCAGTTGGTCGCCCAGCACTGCCCAGTAACTCACTGCCCGTCCTCTCGAGCGCTCCCCGACTATTTTACCCAGGTAGGCCGTACCAAACAGCAAAGCAATAGTGGCCAGCAAGCCGCCCAGTGCGTAAACCCAACCGTTTTCTATCCGCAGGATGAAAAAGGTGGGGCTTTTGAGCCTCGAGGCCAATTCCAGAACCAGCCACACCAGGAATACAACCAGCAAGCCGAGACCCGCCCAGCCCAGCACCCGGCTCAGGGTATGGTTAGCGGGAACATAAATGTCCTGAGCACCTTGTGGAATCTTAGCCTGAGTCATCGCTGCGCCTCCTTGAACACCCCAGCCGCCCGGAAGTTGACCACACTAATACTGATGGTCAAAACCGCCACGATGATGGCAATAGCGCTGGCTGGACCATAAGCCGCGTTCCCTGCCGCCGTAAAGGCGGTGTTGTAACCCCAACTAATCAGAATGTCGGTGCTCTGGGCGGTGGCCAGTCTTCCCTCGAGTTTTGGTCCACCCTCTGTAAGCAGGAAAATTAGACCAAAGTTATTAAAGTTGAAAGCGAAAGTGGACAGCGCAATGGGAACAAAAGACGTCTGCAACATCGGCAAGGTGATGCCGGTCACTTGCTGCCATTTAGTGGCCCCGTCTACTTCGGCGGCTTCGTAAAGGTCTTCGGGAATAGCGCTTAGAGCGCTCAGGGTAGCGGTCATCATGTAAGGAAAGCCCAGCCACAAATTGACCAGCAAAATAGCCACTTTGGCCCAAAGCTCATCGTCACGCCAGGGAATGGGAAGGCCGCCAAACAATCCAAACAGGCGGTTGAGCGCTCCAGTGTTGGTAGCCATCAAACCATCCCTCCAGATTTGAATGGAGATAACCGCTGGAATAGCCCAGGGCAAAAAGAGCAGGGTGCGGTAAGCATTGCGAAACTTGAGGCGTTTGTTATTGAGCAAAATGCCCAGTACCAGGCCCGCCACTACATTAATCAAGGTTGTGCTGACTGCAAAGATAACGGTCCAAACCAGAACCGGCAACAGTTGTGCGCCTGCTTTGGCAAAAATATCCGTAAAATTGGCCACACCAATAAACTCAATCGGGTTGACCCGGTTAACCAGTACCGGATTGAAAAAATCTGGAAGTGGGTTTTTTAGGGTCACTACACTCCCCTCAATACCCACGATGGTATTTGCTCGAGCCTTTTTACTGGCGTCTTGCGGGTCGGGCAAACCGATAGGAGTTCCCGCACAGGTGGCGGTTTCACAGCGAAACTCAGTCTGGGGGTTCACCCCGCCTACAATCTGAAGCTGAGTGCTCGAGAGTTTGGTCACCTCGAGCCGGGTACTGGTGTCACTTTCTCCACTGTTGATACCAGAGTAGTTGGTAAAAGCGTAACCCACAGTCAACACGATGGGATACACCGTGAAGGCCAGCAGAAAAACAATGGCGGGCAGCAGGTAATACCAGTTCATCAGCCAGGGAAGCAACCTCACCGCCACCAGCAACAGCGGGACCAGGGCAACAACTCCCAGAATCAGAATCAGGTAGGCCGGAACCTGAAACCCACCGGGGCGGTCAAAAACACTGCCCAACACCTGGGTAACACCCCATGCTGCGCCAAAAGCCACTGCACACAGTGCCAGGATGGTGAAGATGGCAATAAAGACCCCTGAAGGGCCAGCGGGAGGCGCTTGTCTGGGGGCGCGGCGAATAATGGTCATAGGCCTCCTTGTGATGGGGTGAACTCACCGTGAACTCGTGAACGTCAGACGGGTGTGGCTCGAGAAAGGTGTCTTTTCTCAAGTGTAGCTTTTTTGAGTAGGGGTGTACTTTTTTATTTCTTTAATTTTAGTGAGAAGGTCAAAAAAAGTAAAAGGCTAAGAATATAAAAACCCCGTCCCCTCGAGTGGGACGGGGACGGGGTTTGGGAAAAGAGTATTACGAGCGTGTGGCCTTTGGGCCTTCTGCTTTACGCTGTATTCTTCGCCCTCAGCAACGTCCACAGGACGTTACTTGATGTTGGCGTTAATCTGCTTCACAGCGTCGTCGAGCAGTTTGCTGACGTTTGCACCTTTGGTTTTGGCAATCAAAGTCACGGCGTCGCCCCACGGACCCCATACCTGACCCATTGCGGCGATGTTGGGCATAGCCACTCCGGCCTGAGCAGCTTTGGAGAATCCAATGATCACAGGGTCACCTGCCAGCTTTCTCGAGGCGGCCTTGCTGGCGGGGATTTTTCCGCCTGCTTTGGAGAGGGCAACTTGATTCTCGCTCGAGACTAGAAAGTTTGCAAAGTCAGCGGCCAGTTTCTTCTGGTTGCTGTAAGAGTTGAGCACGATGGCCTGCACACCCAAGAAAGGCGCCCAGTTGCGGACTGCTCCGGTAGGCTTGGGCAGCACACCCACACCAAAGTCCACACCCGAGTTACGAATGGCGCGGCCGTTCCAGGGGCCGGTTTGCCACATAGCAACTTGACCTTTGTAAAACAGGTCAGCAATCACACCGCCGTCAGCAGCGCCCTCAGGAATGAGGTTGTACTTGTAGCGCAGGTCGTTGATGAGTTGACCTGCCTTGTCTGCGCCCGCGTTGGCCAGACCCACGTCTTTCTGGTCGGGTGCGCCCTTATCGTAGCCTTTGAATACATAAGCACCGAAGGCGTAAAAGATACCGTGCATGTTGTACTGATTCTCGATTTCGGCAAGGAAACCAAACTTTTGCTGGCTGGCGTCGGTCAGCTTCTGGGCGGTGGCGATGAACTCAGGCCAGGTTTTGGGAATACCACCGGGTAGAAGTTTCTTGTTGTACACCACGGCAACAGCTTCGTTATAAACAGGAAACCCGAACAGTTTACCGTTATAGGTAAAAGCGTTCTGGCTCGATTTTGCAAGGTCATCTTTAGCCTTCTTACTGATGAGTGCGTCCACTGGCTCGAGCACACCGTTGGTAATGAGTTCTCCAATTTGGTCCTGCGGCAGGCTTACCACCACATCGGCAGCCTCCCCTTTGGACTGAATCATCTTCTGCTTGATGTCAGCAAAAGGTACAACCACGACTTCTACGGTATTTCCCTTTCCCGCTGCGGTGTTGGTAAAGCTTTTGGCAGCGGCGTTGAGCCACGCCAAGTCCTCGGGACCGTAGTGGGTCCAGACGGTGATTTTTGCAGCTTGGGCGCTTCCCAGCGCCAGGGTGAGTACGGTCAAACCAAACAGAATTTTCTTCATGCTAATCTCCTTGTAATCCAGCTTGTAGTCCTGCTTGTAGTTCAGGGGTTCAAGTGTGAGCTAACAGGTATGGAAACGTTTCCAAAATCAGAAACCGAATAAAATATTCGTTATTCCATACGTTTATTTTAGTGCCACCTGTCTTATCAGGCATCCGTCTCATCTGAGAAGGATGGACCCATTTCTCTCGAGGCACAAACTTTGCTTACGCGTAGGTAATTATAGGCACATTCGAGCGAACTTATCAAGAGTTTGTCAAGGTCGGGTCAAACTAATCTAGCTAATTTTGCAATCTTTTTGTTATTACTCGAACAAGAAAAACGCCGCTCCACTGGGCTTTTAGCACTTAAAAAGCCAATTAGGTTTTGTGAAGAAGTTTAATTAAAACACGATTAAAGTAGCCCAGGCTACTCTTTTTCATCCGTGGTTTGCGAACCCAAACTGAAACCCTCGAGTGAGAATAGCGCTTCTGGTTAGACCCAGCCGTTGGGTTTGTCCTCGAAGATGTAAGCAAAGAGCGGAGAGATTGCGCCGTAACCCTCGAGCACGGCGGTTTCACTCGAGCCGAGGTTGATAATTAGTGTGCTACCGCGTAGTCCCACCACTCCCCGCGAGAGCGCAGCCTGACGCGATTTTTGCATTCCACTGAGCCGTAAAAGCTCGGCCAAGCCAGGAAGGGGACGCTCGAGCAGTTCAGTGGTGGCTTCAGGCACTTTGTCTCTGGGGCGCATTCCAACCCCGCCCAACGTGAGCACCACATCCAGTTTGCGTTGGTCGCTGAGTAGCCTGATTTCCTTGCGAATCTGGGCCAGTTCGTCTGGAACCCAGCGGCGCTCACTCAACACCGCGCCTCCACTCACCACTGCTTCCTCGAGCACGGCCAGCACTTTTTCCATTCCCTCGAGCGGTTGACCTCCCGGCGACACCATCAGCACTCCAATACTTAACATGACCTCTATAATAGTCGCTCTTGCTCTCCTATGAGTACCCTCTATAATGGGGGGAAGCAGTATCCCCTAACGCATACCTCGAGCCTGACCTGGCGTTTGGCCCCAAAGTTGGCCAAAGAGGGACTTAAAAGTGCGTTTTCGGAGGCCCTTTATGAACATTGCAGAAAATACAGTTGTAGACATTGATTACGTGCTAACGGTAGACGGCGAAGTAGTGGACGAGAGCGAAGAAGGCCAGCCGCTGTCTTACCTGCACGGCGCGAACAACATCATTCCCGGACTCGAGAACGCATTGATGGGCAAAACTCTGGGAGATTCGCTGGAGGTAACGGTGTCGCCAGAAGATGGTTACGGCGAGTATGACCCCGAGAACGTGCAGGAACTGTCCAAAGAGGATTTTGAGGACGAGATTGAAGAGGGTGAAACCTACTACGCCGAGAGTTCGGACGGCAGCATTTTGCCGTTCAAAGTGACCAAAATAGAGGGAGACCACATCGTGGCCGACTTCAACCCCGAACTGGCCGGAAAAACCCTGCACTTTCAGGTGACGGTGCGCGGGGTTCGGGCCGCCACTGCCGAAGAACTCGAGCATGGACATGTTCATGGTGAGGACGACGAGCACGAGTGATACGGAATCCGTATCTTTTTCCCACTCGCTCCGTGTCTTGGACAAAGCGGCACCTACCGGGCCTGTCCGTGTCTTGGTCTGAACGGCACGTCTTGAGCAGAACGGCACCTACCGGGCCAGACCGCCTGCTCGCCTAGCGGGCCAAACCGCTGTCTTGAGCAGAA
>JACMOA010000270.1 GCA_014378225.1 Deinococcales bacterium
CCCGCAGTGGAAAGGGGTCAGCAGTGAACACATCCTTAAACACTGCCTGAACCGGGTGCTCGAGCAGGGTTACACACCGATCAACGTGGCGGTGGTGGTCACGCTGGACCGCCCCAAACTGGGACCGCTGCGCGACGCCCTTGTCTCGAGGGTAGCGGAACTGCTCAAAATGCGGGTGGAGGACGTGGGGCTAACCTTTAAAACCAGCGAAGGACTGGCCCCCTCACACATTCAGGCTCGAGCGACCCTACTGCTCGAGTCGGTTTAAAGCTCGAGAAAAATTATGCTCAATGTCGTGTTATTCGAGCCAGAAAACGCTGGAAACGTGGGCAACATCGCCCGAACCTGCGCGGTGGTGGGCGCAAGCCTGCATCTGATTCGCCCTTTCGGTTTTCATTTGCACGACACCCAATTCAGGCGGGCCGGAATGGACTATCTCGAGGGTGTCACCTTGCTCGAGCACCCGGACTGGCTGACGTTCCGCTCGAGCATTTCCCCCGAAGCACGGCTGTGGGGGTTCACTTCCAAAACAGAGCGCACCTTCTGGGAAGTCTCCTTCTCGAGCGGGGATTATCTGATTTATGGACCTGAATCTCGAGGGTTGCCGCCCTGGATTAAGAACCAGCTCGAGCCGATAACCATTCCGATGCCTGCGGGCGGACGTTCACTTAATCTGGCGGTTTCGGTGGGCATTGGGCTGTATGAAGCGGTGCGCCAGATTCAGGGCGCGAGGTAAAGATATTTGGCCGGAATCACTTCACGGCTAACCGTGGGGCTGCTCCACTCGAGCTTGACCAGCGCAACCCCATCATTCTCGTAATACTCGAGACGGATGGGATAGCGCTTTCCCGCCTCGAGTGTAATTTTACCGCTGTACTCGGTAGCGCTGTGCTCGTTCCACTCGCTGACCAGACTCTGATTGTTCACGTAAAGGCGTACTCCATCGTCCGAAGTAACGTAAAAAGTGTATTCCTCGCCGTAAGGAACCAGAATTTTACCACTCCAGCGCACGCTGAAGGTGTCAGGCGCAATGCCAGGAGTCGGGCTGTCGCTGCCCCAGTCAAAATCAATCTGGGGGTCGGTCTGAACGGCTCGAGTCCCCGTAAACTCGAGTTCGTCGTAGTATTCGGCTTTGAGGCCCGTGCCGGGGGTGAAGTTGAGACCTCCAGGACCACAGCTCGAGAGAAGGACCAGAGTCAAGGAAATTCCGAGGATAGAGCGCTGCATTATAAAACCTCCAGAATACGTTTAGCTTACAGTAGACCTCCGGCGAAAGTCGCCTCCAGACGTGTTACTCATTTACTCCTACTCGTTCCACTCGGTCAAAAGCGGGAGGCGGGCCGTCCCGCCCCCCACTTTTGCCGTAGGTCTAGTGCATAGACCGCTGTGAGAACACACTCGAGCGCACACTCAAACATGCGTTTGTATGTTCTCTTGCCAAACAAACTATGAAGTGGTATAACACAACAAAAGAAATCAAAACCTTTCCTGCCAGAATTTGGGCATTGAGAAGCCTAAATACATGGGTTCTAGTGAATGTTCCACCTTGCCGTTTTCTGAGTATTTTCTGTTTTATGCCCCGGTTAAAATCCATCTACCTTTCTGTTTTACCCTCAAACTCCCATGTCCTATCCTCTCCCCACTTCCCTAGACCAAAGTGCCATCCGGGCGCAACACACCCTGATGTTGCTGGCGCACCTGCGTGAAGATGACGTGTCCCGTGCAGAACTCAGCCGCCGTATGGGAATGTCGCGCAGTGCCATCTCGAGCATTGTGGTGCATTTGCTGGACCTGGGACTGGTGCTCGAGCAGGGTCCCGGATTCTCGAGCGCGGGGCGTAAACCCACCTTGCTTTCGCTGTGCAGCGAAGCGGTGTATGTCTGGGGGGTGGATATTGGGGCGCGTCATCTGGGCGTGGGACTGTTTGACCTGCGAGGACACCCGCTCGAGCAAAAAAGCATCTCGCACGATGTTCGGCAGGGACCACGGGCTACCTACGCCGCCCTGGAAGGGCTGCTCGAGGGGCTACACTTTGGGGCTTTGGCGCAGCGCAGCGCTGGAATGGGGGTCAGCGTGGCGGGTCCGGTGGATTTTCGCACCGGACGCATCATAGACCCACCCAATATGGCAGGCTGGGACGGTGAAAATGTGGTGCTGGCCCTTGAGGAACGCTTTGGCCTGAGGGTGCGTGCGGACAACGACGCTAATCTGGGTGCATTGGCCGAAAGTCGAGGAACCGGGTCTTCCCACAGCCTGATTTATCTCAAGTGCGCCACAGGCATCGGTGCAGGGCTGTTGCTCGAGGGCAGAATCTACCGGGGAGTGATGGGGGGTGCAGGTGAACTGGGACACATCAGCATCAATGCAGACGGTCCGGTAGGACGCAGTGGACATCCTGGAAGCCTCGAGAGTTATTCGGCGGGTTACGCCCTGCTCGAGCGGATGCGCTCACACCTGCCCCACCTGCCCAGTACGCTCTATCAGGACAGTTCACTCGAGGACTTGGTTCACGCAGCGCGGCAGGGAGACCCGCTGGCCGTTCGTTTGGTGCGCGAGGCCGGAGACTCGTTGGGAATCGCCCTGACCACCTTGCTCAACCTGTTCAATCCTGCCGAGGTGGTGATTGGGGGAGAGCTGGCCGCAGCCGGTTCGCTGCTGCTCGAGGCCATCACCGAGGTCGTACATAGCCGCACCCTACGCATCAACCGGGACCACACCGCGTTTCGTTTGAGCACCCTGGGCGCAAACGCTTCACTGTTGGGCGCGGCTCAACTGGCCCTGCACGATTTATACAGCCCCGCCGGACTAGACACCCTGTACCGGATTGTAGAACAAGCGCAGCGTAAAACTTTAAAACAAGCGCCCCACAAGGCCACCCACAAGGAGGAGCGAGTTCCCATGTAACTTTTCACCCTACCCCACGCTCTCGCTCGAGAATCCTGCCTAAATTCTCGAGCGTCCACCCTCAAGCCGTTCAAAGTTCAGGTTTAGTTTAAGGAGACCCTATGAAGAAAGCAGCAATGTTGATGGGCGCACTCATGCTCGGTGGCGCACTGGGCCAAGCCAAAGGGGAACTCGAGATTTTCTCCTGGTGGGCCGGAGACGAAGGTCCTGCGCTCGAGGCCCTGGTCAAGGCGTACAGCGCCAAGTACCCCGGCGTAGAAGTCAAAAATGCCACCGTTACCGGAGGCAGTGGGGTCAACGCAAGGGCCGTGCTCAAGACCCGGATGTTAGGCGGCGACCCGCCAGACAGCTTTCAGGTTCACGCTGGACAGGAACTCACTGGAACCTGGGTAGCGGCAAACCGGATGGACAATCTGGCTGCTTTGTACAAGTCTGAAGGCTGGAACAGCAAGTTCCCCAAAGGTGTGCTGGACCTGATTAGCACCAAAGCGGGGACCTGGGTCGTTCCAGTCAACGTTCACCGCAGCAATGTGATGTGGTTTAACCCTGCCAAGCTCAAAGAGTGGGGTGTCACCGCACCCAAAACCTGGTCCGAGTTCCTGAGCACTTGCACCACACTCAAAGCCAAGGGTCTCGAGGCTCCTTTGGCTCTGGGCGAGAACTGGACCCAGCACCACCTGTGGGAAAGTGTGGCTCTGGGCGTTTTAGGCCCAACCGACTACGGCAGACTGTGGACTCGCAGCCTCAAGATGAACGACGCCAAGGTGGTCCGGGTTTGGGACACCTTTGGTAAGGTGCTGGACTGCTCCAACAAGGACGCCTCTGGATTAAGCTGGCAGCAGGCCATTGACCGGGTGATGGGCGGACAGAGTGCCTTTAACATCATGGGAGACTGGGCGGCGGGCTACATGGCCACCACCCTCAAACTCGAGCCAGGAAAAGGTTTTGGCTGGGCGGCTTCTCCCGGTACAAACGGCAGCTTTATGTTGCTGGCTGACGCCTTCGGACTCCCTAAAGGCGTTAAGAACAAGACGACTGTCAATAACTGGCTCCGTCTGGTGGGCTGCAAAGAGGGTCAGGACATCTTCAACCCCCTCAAGGGCAGCATTTCGGCCCGTTTGGACAGCGACCTGAGCAAGTACAACACCTACTCGCAGAGCGCTGCCAGAGATTTCCGCACCAATAAAATTGTGGGCAGTCTGGTTCACGGCGCCGTAGCAAAAGAGGCGTTCATGAGCCAGTTTGCTACCGTGATGGAAATTTACCTGGGCGGCAGAAGCGCCAAGTCTGCCTCGAGCGCGGCTGAAGCGATTGCCACTCAGGTTAGTCTGGGACAGTAGAGAATATGACCAGGGTCCAGAGTCCAGATAAGCTCGAGTCTGAAAGGGTTTACTTCAGTAAAAACTCTCCATCCACTTGAGGAAAACCAAACTTCTATCCTCGACCCTGACCTCCGGAACCCTTTTGACTACACCACTGCATGGGGAAATCCCCATGCAGCTTTTTTGGAGGTACTACCCCTATGGCCCAGATTATCCAACGCTCGCGCACCCCCCGCCCTCGAGCGAATTTTAACCAGGACCGCCTGTGGGCTATGCTGGTCATCCTGCCCACCGTGGTCTTTCTGGGTATCTTCGTGTATGGATTCATTGGCCAGACTTTTTACACCAGTTTAACGGACTGGGGCAAGGACTCGGCGCAGGCCCTGGCGCTTGACCCCATCAAGCGCTTTATTGGCTTTGAGAACTACCGGGAGCTGTTCACCGGATTTATTGACGTGCGCTTTCGCCAGGATTTGGTCAATACCTTCTGGTTCACCCTCTTTTTTATCCTGGGCTGCCTGGGGCTGGGCCTGTTTATGGCCATGCTGCTAGACCAGAGTCCCAGAGGGGAAAGCTTTTTCAGAACACTCTTTCTCTTTCCCATGTCGCTGAGCTTTATCGTCACCGGAACCATCTGGCGCTGGCTGTTGCAACCGCAGGGCGGTCTGAACCAGCTTCCCACCGCTGTGGGGCTACCGCAAGGCCAGTTTGGTTGGCTCACCTCTAGAGAAAGTATCTGGAACTTTAACTGGCAGGACTTACCCTTTTTCACCGGGCTGGCGGTTGCCTTGGTTCTAGCTTATATAACTTGGAACGCGGTTCAAGCAGGAATGCGCTCTCGAGCCATTATTGCAGGAGTCTCAAGCGCTATCTTACTGGTCTGGGCAATCTACTTTGGACGCGGGGCCACCTGGATTTACCCTTTTCCAGAAATGCACGGTTTCAATTTTGCTTTTATTGGCATCATTATGGCCGCAGTATGGCAACTCTCAGGCTACACCATGGCGCTCTATCTGGCCGGACTGCGCAGCGTTCCCGAGGAATTGCGTGAAGCCGCCAGGGTAGACGGCGCAACCGAAGGTCAGATTTACCGCAGAGTGATTTTGCCGCTACTGGCCCCCATCACCTTATCTGCCATCATCATTTTGGGGCACATCAGCCTTAAAATCTTTGACTTGATTTTTGCCATGGCGGGTGCAGACAACGCTACTACAGACGTTCCTGCGCTGCTGATGTATTTGACTACCTTCCGGGCTAACCAGTTTTCCAAGGGTGCTGCCATCGCTTCAGTGCTGCTGGTTCTGGTGGCTCTGATTATCGTTCCTTACCTCTCAAACCAACTAAGGAGAGAAAAACGATGAAACGTGCCTTTATTCCTCAACCGCTGGTCTACTTCTTTTTGGTACTTTTAGCCCTAGTTTTTCTACTTCCGCTGTATATGGTGCTGGTCACAGCCTTAAAGGACCCAGCTACCATCAACCTGCAAACCGCGTGGCATCTTCCCTCGAGTCCGTACTGGCAGAGTTTTTCGCAGGCCTGGAATACCTTTTTGCCCACCTTTCGCAACAGTCTGGTGCTTACCATCAGCGCCACCGTTTTGTCTGCGATTATTGGCAGTCTGAACGGCTATGTGCTGTCCAAGTGGGCTTTTCGAGGCTCGAGCACCCTGTTTGCCCTGATGCTGTTCGGGATGTTCATTCCTTATCAAAGCGTACTCATTCCACTGTTTCAGACCCTCAAGGATTGGGGGCTTTACGGAACGTTGTGGGGCCTGATTCTGGCCCATGTGGTGTACGGACTCCCCATCACCACCCTGATTTTTAAAAACTACTACAGCGAGATTCCCGACGAACTGCTCGAGGCCGCCAGGGTGGACGGAGCCGGATTTTTCTCAATTTACCGCTGGGTGATTTTGCCCATCTCGGTGCCGGGGTTTGTGGTGGTGATTATCTGGCAGTTCACCCAGGTCTGGAACGAATTTTTGTTCGCAAGGGTCCTGGCTGGAGAGGATAATCAACCTATCACTGTGGCCCTCTCGCTGCTGGCCGGAGGCGAGGCAGTCAAGTGGAACCTGCCGATGGCGGGTAGCATTCTGGCCGCGCTACCCACTTTGCTGGTGTATGTGCTGTTAGGCCGCTACTTTATCCGGGGCCTGCTGGCAGGGTCTGTAAAAGGTTAGAGTTTTGAATTTGTCGGAACGGTCTCACGCGGCTGCCCACCGCTCGAGTTTCAATAAAACTTTCAACCCGTCTCCTCGAGCAAACCAAGAACCCCTGCACAGTGCAGGGGTTCTTTCATGGAAATCAGATTTTTTATGCTCGAGCAAATTTTAGGTCAACTGGAAAAAGGCCGGAA
>JACMOA010000271.1 GCA_014378225.1 Deinococcales bacterium
TCGAGTTCTGGCAGGGACGGCCTGCCCGCCTGCATGACCGCTTTGTTTACCTGCTGGAGGACTCAGGATGGACTACTCACCGCATCGCGCCCTGAAGATTGGACTGACCCCGTAGTATTGACCGTCGCCTCGAGCGCCACGGCATATCCCGTGCGTTTTGGAGGGTACTGGACCGCTCAGCTCGAGCGGTTTCAAATCGTCAATGGATTTGAGGGCGTTCACCCCAAACCAGGACAACATTTTGCCGTGTTCCACCTGACGCTCAAAAACGATTTGCTGTTCGAGAACCGCTTCGAGCGCCCACAGAGCCGCGCCGTTTTGTACAGAACCCAAGGAAAGGTCTGGCTCGAGGATTTGAAAGTGCTAAATCGGCTCGAGCGGGAGCACAACGACGCGGTTTGCCCCCTTGGAGAGAGTCTGCGCGGCTGGATAGTATTTCAGATTTCCCAGAATATGTGTCCGGTTCGGTTGGCGCTCGAGTTTAACGGAGCCAATGGAGGGGAGCGTGACGAATGGAAACTATGAGCGCTCGAGTGGCTGACACTTGGCGCACACATGCGTTCCCCGTCCACCCAACCAGTATTTGTAAATGGGTTCGCCACACGTAAGGCAGGGCTGGTCTTCACGCCCGTAAGCCCGGTGCTCGAGCTGGAAATAGCCGGGGTTCCCGTCTGGTTGCTGATAGCTGCCGTCATTCAGGGTAGAGCCGCCCGCGTGTACCGCTTTAGCCAGAACCTGTTTGATGGCCTCAAACAGGCGCACGGACTGCGCCCTCGAGAGTTTGCGACTTTCGGGGTGAATGCCGGACAGGTGCAGCGATTCGTCAGCGTAGATGTTGCCCAGACCTGCCACAGGTTTTTGTGAAAGCAGCCAGGGTTTCACCGTTCCCGCTTTGGAAGCGGCCTCCACAAAATCCTCGAGTACAAAATCCTCGCTCAGAGGTTCCGGCCCCATCGCGTGTAGTGTGGGCATCTCCGCGTATTCGCCGCGCCGCACGGTTCGCCATTTGCCAAACCGCCTCGAGTCGGTAAAGAAAACATCACTGTAGTCTGTGTGACCTAATCCAGTATGAACCGTCACTCGAGTGTGTTTGTCCGGTGTGGGGCGAAAGCCCCCAGTCATGCCCAGGTGAACAATCAGCTCGAGGTCTGAATCCTCAAACCCTATCAGGATGTATTTCCCACGTCTCGAGAGGGTAGAAACCGTGAGTCCAATGGTGTCCTCGAGCGCAGAGTAACGGGGTGAAGGGTCGTACTCGAAGCCCAGGATGGTGCGTCCCTCGAGCAGCGGAGCGATGAGTTTGCGGGTGGTTTCGACTTCAGGAAGTTCAGGCATAGTTTTTTGAGTGTTGGGGTTGGGAATTCTGGTAGGGCAGGTCTTGTACCTGCCTTCTTGGTTTCCATAGGAATGAAATCTAGGGAAACTTGGCTTTACCTTTGAGCCAGCTGCCGCCTTCGCCGCCTTCCCAGTGAATCTCTAAATTTCCATCAGGACGCAACTCGAGACACTTTCTCAACTGCTCGAGCGTAATTCGGCGGGCAAAGCGCACCCTGGCGTGCCACTCGAGCAGGAAAGCGGGTGGGTCGCTGGGACGGGCAACTTTGAGCGCCTTGTCCGCCCGGTTGACCAGGGTATCGAATAGGCCGTCTGGGGTACTCACGAAAGCTGATAGCGACCATCACCCAGGTCCCGAGCTTTACCCTGCCCCTCGAGCACTTTGAGCAGATTCAAAACCTCGACAGACTCGAGGGGAGTTCGCTCGAGGTCGCTCAGTTGGACTACACCCTTTGAGCGATGCGCTAGACGGTAAAGCATCCGCAGCCGGATGTCCTCGCGCTCCCCGTGCGGGTTCTCGAGTTTACGGGAATACAGCCGGAACACCAGAACACCCACAACTGCACCCAGAAGTAGCTCGAGCGGAATCAAATTGAAAGCCAACTGTGGGTCCGGGTTTTTGGAACGCGGCACAAAGTGGTTGTAAATTGCGCCGTAACTGGCCAGAGCAGTGCCAAAACCTGCAACCAGAGCGGCGAGAAGTCGGGGCCAATTCATGACTTTATTCTAGCTCGAGCGGGGAGTTGGGACCGCGAGATGGACGGGAATTGAGAGGGTTAGAGGGTCGTGTTTTCAATTATTGGTTATCAGTAATCAGTGGAGAAGATTATAGGCTTGAGGTTGAATCTGGAGCCAGTTGAGAACCGACAACCGACAACCGACAACCCCACCCGTGTATGCTCAACCTCATGAATCCATTTTCGCTCGAGGGAAAAAGGGCGCTGGTCACGGGGGCCAGCAAAGGTCTAGGTTACGCCACCGCCCAACAACTGAAGGCTTTGGGGGCTGAGGTCATCGTGTCGGCACGCGGACAGGCCGACCTCGAGATTGCGGCGCTCGAGCTGGGTGCAAAAGCTGTGGCAGCAGATGTCAGCACGCTCGAGGGAGTTCAAAAGCTGAAAAATGTGGTGGGCGCGGTAGATATTCTGGTTATCAACGCTGGAGGTCCCAAAGCGGGTGGGGCGCTCTCGGTGACGGAGAGCGACTGGGACGCGGGTTATCAACTCACCTTTCTGTCTGCGGTACGGCTGGTCGAGGCGTTCTTGCCTGCCATGCGAGAACAAAGCTGGGGCCGGATTATTGCCATCACCAGTATGACCGTGACCCGTCCCAACCCCAATCTGGTGGTCTCCAACGCGCTGCGGGCCGCTGTCACCAACTATCTCCGCACTTTGGCGCTCGAGGTAGCGCAGGAAAATATTACCGTAAACACCGTGGCTCCCGGTTTTTTTGCCACCGAACGCTTGAACTCGCTCTACAATGATTCTCAAATGGAAGCCGTTAAAAACAGCGTTCCCATGAACCGCATTGGAGACCCGCTCGAGTTCGGTGCAGCGGTAGCTTTTCTGGCTTCACGCGGGGCCAGTTACATTACAGGTCAGTCGCTCGAGGTGAATGGTGGGTTTGGAATTCGCTGAGTAGAGCCACCATCCCGTCGTTTTTCATCTGGGTAAGCTAAACTGAAGATAGTGAAACGCTTAGCCTTGTTCCTTTTCATTCTTCCCCTCTCGAGCTGTAGCCGTGAACAGGATGGTTTTAAACCCCATATCGTGATTGAACAACCCGAGGCGGGAATGGTCTCGAGAAGTGGCAATACCGTGGTTAAGGGTTACGCCTTTGATGACCGAGGGGTGGGTAAAATTGAGGTCAATGGCAGAGCGCTTTTTGTGGCTCCCAAGACGGCGGCAAACCCGAAAAATAAGGGTGAACGCATCCATCGTTTTACCTTTCAA
>JACMOA010000003.1 GCA_014378225.1 Deinococcales bacterium
CTACCGTCATCGTAGAAGACGTTTTGGACTGCGGCTCAACCTGATTTGTGCCCTCTACAATCTTGACCTCACCGCCTCATGGTGACTTTCGCCGGAGGTCTGGTGTTGCTCAACGACCCCAGCTTTATCAACCTCAGTGGCAGAGACGCCGAGGGAATTACCTACACCTCTTACATCGCTCCGCTGGCGGCGTATTCTCGAGCGGTCAACTTTGGAACCATTTTTCGTAAACGCTTTGGAAGCACGCCTTCGGCTTTCGCGCTGTTGGGGTTTGACGCGGCCCTCACTGCTCTCGAGGCCATGATGCGAACGTGGGACTCGCAAAAGGAGCTGACCCGCGCTGCGGTGCAGTCTGAACTACGCCTTAGTGATTTGAAAAACACACTGACCGGAGACGTGGCCTTTGACCCGAAGGGCAACCGGACCAGCAGCAGCGCTTTTGTGATTCGGATTGGCCCAGACTTGCTTCCTCGAGTGGTACAGGGGTTTCAGGTTCGCGCCCAGGATAACTGAAGCTGGAGAACCGACATCTGGCGGTTTGCACTCGAGCGGACGAAGGACGAGCCTCGCCACTCTTTGTAAAACACCCCTGTACCCAACGCGGCTAAACCACTCCACGAAACCCGCCGGATAAACCACTCCAACAGTACAGTAAACAGGTCACGGCACGAGCCAAAATTCTTATACTGCTTCTCGAGTAACCCATACCCGTTAAAACCGTTTTCACAAATCCAAGTTTCCCTGAAATCCCCGGATAAACACTTTCTCACTCGAGAGTGTGGCGCTGTGGTTTGTCTCTAAACGAGAAGGTATTTCTGAAAAGAAAATCGGATATTGAGTGTTTTCAGATTCCATCTCTGAAAACACCAGGCCATTCTTTGGCATTTTAGTTCGAGCCAGGCTGTCCCCCTTCTCACCCCATTCAGGAGGTAAACCCATGACCCAATATGCGTACAGCTTTGAGGAAGCCGCCCAGCTCGAGCCAGCCCTACACAAAGAGCTGTTGGGTGGCAAAGGCGCGGGTCTGGCCGAAATGACCCGTTTGGGCCTTCCGGTGCCGCCGGGGTTTACCCTTACCACCGGGGCGTGTCTGGATTTCCTCGAACGTAGCACACCCGAGCACAGCACCTTGCCCGACGGTTTGTGGGAAGGGGTGCTCAGCCAACTGGCGGCCCTCGAGCGGGTCAGTGGTAAAAGCTTTGGACACGGCCCAAACCCGTTACTGCTGAGTGTGCGCTCTGGCGCTAAGTTCTCCATGCCCGGAATGATGGACACCCTGCTCAATCTGGGCCTGAACGACGGGACGGTGGGCGTTCTGGCTCAGGCGAGTGGAGACCCGCGCTTTGCCCTAGACAGCTACCGCCGCTTTATTGCGCTGTATGGGGACATCGTGCTGGGCGTTCCACGACACCATTTTGATGCGTTGCTCGAGGGGGTCAAACGAGCACGTGGAGTACACGGGGACCTCGAGCTGAACGAGGGCGACCTCGAGCATTTAGTATCCCACTATCAGGCGCTGGTTCTCGAGCACACGGGCCACGCTTTTCCCCAGGACCCGCACCGTCAGCTCGAGGGTGCTATAAAAGCCGTCTTTGCTTCCTGGAACACCCGCCGCGCCGTGACCTACCGCCAGCTCAACCACATTCCGCACCATCTGGGAACCGCCGTTACCGTGCAATGCATGGTGTTTGGCAACCTCGGCCCCGATTCCGGCACTGGGGTGGGCTTTACCCGCGACCCCAACACTGGAGGCGCTGAGCTATTTGGTGAGTTTCTGTTTCAAGCTCAGGGCGAAGATGTGGTGGCGGGAATTCGGACACCAGAGACGCTCGAGGGCCTCAAAGAGAGACTTCCAATAGTGCATCGGCAACTGGTGAATACCGTCCGTCTGCTCGAGCGGCATTACGGCGACATGCAGGATTTCGAGTTCACCGTAGAAAACGCCCAGCTTTTTTTGCTGCAAACCCGCAGTGGCAAGCGCACCGCCGGGGCAGCGGTCAAGGTGGCGGTGGATTTGGCGCTCGAGGGCCTGATTACCCGCGCCGAGGCGGTTATGCGGGTTCCGCCTGCTGCGCTCGAGCAGGTGTTGCATCCGCGCCTCAAAGCGGGCCACAGCGCAAAATTACTGACTCGAGGCTTGCCCGCCAGTCCGGGCGCGGTGTCTGGGGCAGTGGTGTTTTCGGTGGAAGCGGCGCTCGAGCGTTCCAAATATCAGAATGTATTGCTGGTCA
>JACMOA010000272.1 GCA_014378225.1 Deinococcales bacterium
CTCGAGCGACTCCCAGCGCTGGAGTCTGCGCGGCGATGGGTCTGGCAAGTTTTACACCCTCGAGCGCCGTACATTTGAGTGTGAAGGTGCTGCTGCGTTTAAATTTGCGCTGGACAGTCCCAGTGAGCACTACGCCCGCCTGGAAAAACACCTTCGGGCGCGAACCCTGCTCGAGGGTGAAACCTTTGAAGTGGGTGAGTGGCGCAAGGTGGGCCAGGACACTGCGCTGCTGCTCGATAAGGTGGAGTTTGACCCGGCGGAGTTCACGCGGGGCTTTGCTCGAGTGGTGGTGAAGCCGCTCGAGATGACCCCGTGGAAGGTCAGTGGGGAGTTGGCCACAAGGGTGGGCCGGGGTGAGGTGACGCGGGCCTATCCAGGGTACGGAATCTTTCGGCGTAAATCAGTGCGGGCCTGCCGGGACTGCGACCTCGAGCCAGAATTGGGTGTGATGAGTTACCGCTGCGCGGCGTGTGGGGGCGCACTCGAGGACAAACTCAGAACCCAGACCGTGAGCAAGCACTATTTTGACGCGGTGCACGTCTCGGCCCCCTTTGAAACCGGAGTGCTCGAGCTGGGCATTAACTCGGGGCCAAAAGTGGTGGCTACGCTCGAGCAGACTTTGCTCAAACTGATTCCACTGGCGGTGGTCTGCGACCCGGCAGATTTAGGAGTGGCCGCTCGAGCGGACCATGAAAATTATCTGTTCTTTTTTGAGAACTTTCGGGGTGGACTGGGCATCATGCCGCTGGTACACGCGGCGCTTCCGGTATTGTTTAAAAAGGCCCTCGAGCTGTGCAGAAAGCCGTGTTGCGTGAAAGGGTGTTACGAGTGTGTGGCTCGCTCGAGCCGGGGTGAGGGTCTGGACAAATCCGGGGCCGCCGGGGTGCTCGAGGGTTGGGTAAGTGATGGGTTTTGACCCTGCTCTCGAGCGGAAATGCCAGGCAGGGCGGCGCGTAGAAACAAAGCGATGAATTTTCTTGAGCCGATATACTCGAGCCATGAAGAAAATCCTGATTTTGATGCTGGCCCTGTCCTCGAGCGTAGCAGGCGCACTCGAGCGTAGTTTTCTGGCGAGTTATCACCCACTGGGAAATAAGCCAAAACTCGAGCCGCTTGTTTCCTGTAAGGTCGGCGTGAAGCCCACGGAAACCCAGAGTGTACAGACCTGCCAGACGCGCTTTGGACGCTCGAGCGTGCTTTTTGTTTCGGGTCAAGACGCGCCAACCCTGACCGTTCAACCCGCCAGAGGAGCCGCCTTCAACGTTCAGCTCGAGACCATGCCCAGGTACTTCGAGCAGATGTATGCCGCTGACCTGAACCGCGATGGACGCGAGGATTACCTGCTCGAGCTGCCGTGGGGTGGCAACGGGCTGGCTTCCGAAGGCTCGGTGGTGGTTTTTATGCTTTCAAACCAAACCGGATACCGCACAACCGCGCTAAATACCATGCTGTTCGACCCTTACGCAGTGGTGCGTCTCGAGGGCAAGTTTCCTACCGTCCTGCACGGTT
This sequence comes from Deinococcales bacterium, assembly GCA_014378225.1. Classification (GTDB taxonomy): domain Bacteria; phylum Deinococcota; class Deinococci; order Deinococcales; family Deinococcaceae; genus JACMOA01. Next base: position 1,510 of record JACMOA010000272.1, read on the forward strand.
CGCTGGTGTTTGCTAACGGGACAGACGGACGCGGACACAGTTTCTGGGTTCATCACTTTTTTCGGGTTCAGGGCGATACTCTGGTGCAAAGTGCTCGAGCGTCCGTGTGGGTGCAGTACACCTTCACCCCTCGAGCGGTTGCCACCCAACTCTTGACCGATGCCGAGAAAAAGCGGGCCTGGGCCGAGTATCTCAAGAACGGCGACGGGTTTTTTGTTCGATAATCAAGAAAACAGAGTTTGGTTGTATTTGATTAGCGCCCCTGGAGGTAGGTAGCTTTGGAGCGCTGGAATGGCTAGGCTGAGGGTATGGCCGAGGAACGGACTCTGGAAGACTTGCTCAAAATAATTCAAGAGCAAGCCGCCACGATCAAACATCTCCTCGAAGAAAACGCGCGCCAGAAGAAGCGGATAGAGCAACTTGAGCGTCAGGTCAAACGTTAGGTGGCGCCGCACAGTCGCGAGCAGCCCAAAGCAGACCCCAAGCCCCCCGGTCGCAGAGCTGGGCAAGGCACGTTCAGCTTCAA
>JACMOA010000273.1 GCA_014378225.1 Deinococcales bacterium
CGCTGCCGCCGCCGATACGCTCTCGGATTTGGCCGCTGGGCGCATTGATGCGGCGCTCAACGACAGCTTGATTCTGGCGTACCTGACCCAGAAAACCCGGCTTCCGGTGCAATCAGGCGCTCGAGTGGGTACGGTTATCAAGATGGGAATTCCTTTCAAAAAGAACAATCCCAAATTCAAGGCCGCGCTGAACAAGGCGTTGACCAGTCTGCAAAAGAGTGGCGAATACGCCAAGATTGGCAAAAAGTGGTTTGGTATGGATGTGAGCAAGTAGCAAGCTGGGTGTTTAATCTGACCCTCGAGTACACGTACACGGCTTAAGCTAAAATGAACGACCTGATTTCTGTGGTGCTCAACGCGCTTCCTGCCATGTTACAGGGAGCGCAATTCACCGTGCTTTTCACGGTGGCGTCCTTGTTTTTTGGGTTTATCCTGGCACTTTTGGTGGCGGCGCTCAGACTTACCCGCTCAAAAATCGTGAACGCACTGGCTCGAGGGTACGTGAGCGCCATTCGGGGAACCCCGCTGCTGGTGCAGATTTATCTAATTTATTTTGGTTTACCCAGCCTGGGTGTCGCGCTCGAGCCGATTCCTGCCGGAATTTTAGCGCTCAGCCTCAACGTGGGTGCGTACCTCTCCGAATCGCTGCGTGGCGCAATTCAGGGCGTAGAAAGGGGTCAGTGGGACGCGGCCCGCAGCCTGGGAATGTCCTGGGGGCAAACGCTGAGGTTTATTGTTTTGCCGCAAGCGTTCCGGGTAGCGCTGCCCTCTGTGGGCAACAGCGCAATTGGGCTGGTTAAAGACACTTCCTTGGTTTCGGTGATTACCGTAACCGAGTTGTTGCGGGCTACTCAGGAAGCCATAGCCTCGAGCTTTCAGCCGCTGCCACTTTACATTTCCGCTGCACTCGTTTACTGGATTATCAGTTCCCTATTGGGATTACTCCAGGGCAGGCTCGAGCGCCGTTTTAACCGCTCGAGGGCGGAGGGTTCAGGCTCGAGTGCATAAGCTTGACGTGTAATGTATAGGGTGATATTCTTAAACCAACCAAGTGCTCGAGAGAGTGCTTTTTTGTTGCTTGTCGTACAAGGTTCAGAGCAGTTTGCCCAGCATGTTATGGGTGTCGTAAGGAAAGAACTCTTTGTGTGTTTTACCTTCAGCGGTTTTCCAGACGATACGGCCATTTGTAGAAGAGCCTGAAATGATGTCGCTGGACATGGAAGGACGGTTATAAAGGCATGGCTTGATGAAAGAATATTGTCCGTTATCAAGGCGCTCAATTATTCCTTCTTGCTCAAGGTTATCAATCCAGCCTTTCCATCGAATCTGTGAGGGAGAAGCCTCAGCGGTAGTCACAGAACCCGGCTGAACCTCAAGCGAGCCGTCCTCGAAGACCAAAGCAGTCCCTTTTCCGCCCCTACCTGAGAAAAACATCTCGAGCGGAAATTTGTGGATAGTGCTCGAAGCCAGCACTTCAGAAGTCACTCTGGCAATTGGGCCGTTGGTGGGAACCCGAGGTGGGTCAATCGAGGAGTTGGTAAGCAATTTCTCCTCCGCCTCGCCTAGCAAGTTCTTGTCCCGCATCCATTCGATGGCCAGCTCGAGCGTGGGCAGCCCTTTTTGGGTTTTGAAAGCCTCCACTTTTTGCTCGACTACTCGGCGTAGACGCTCCTTCAAAACGCGCTCGAGTGCGGTTTCAATCTTCCCCTCGGCCCAATTTATGCGCTCTAGCAGAAGTGAAAAATCCTCGGTAGCCTGGGGTTTTCCCAGCTCGAGCCGCAGAACTTCGCGTTCTTTGTAGGAGCCAGCCTGTTTCTCGTCAGCCAGAATCCAGACCTGCCCGTTGGTAAGCCACACCCAGCGCAGCCCGACATGTCCCGCGTAAGACAGCGCCTGTCCCAGCGTTCCCTCGTCCAGCGTCACACCACGCCGTTTTATCTCGAGCACAAAGCCGCACTCAGAACCATTGCCGCAGCGCACAATCAAATCAGGCCGATTTCCTGCGGCGTTGGTTTCCTCGGGCTGCACCTCGAGCGGGTTCCAGATGTCAAAACCTGCGGTTTGAAGCAGCGGTAAAACCATCACTTGACGCACGGCAGCTTCACTCAAGCTCGAGGTATTCCAGTTCGCTCGAGCGATGCGGTCTACCGCTTCACTGAACTCCAAAAAAGAAGTGGGGGACATTGCCCCCACTTTAGTCAGGTTTGTGTCTGGAAACAAGTTTTAAGTCTGTGCACGGGCGTTTACTCTTTCTGGCCCTCGAGCCAACTCGAGTGCGGAACATAACTTTTACTTTCGCCCCTTGCGATACTCAAAGTTTTCCAATCCGGCCCCTTCATCCATTTGGCCAGATACACGATTTGTCCAATGTGTCCGCCGTAATGGTCAATCTGGCGCACAATCGCGGTAAACACCGAGAGTTCGCGCTCCCGAATCAAAATCTTCTTTTCCAGGTCGGCATCGGTCAGTGGCTCGAGCGCTGCAAAAACCGTGGCCCAGCCGTCTTCCCATAGCGTCAAAACCTGCTCTGCGGCTGGCTCGAGTTCAAACTCTGCATCGCGGTCCCGCCAGGATTTTTCACCGTCTCTGGTCAGAAAATCAGTCCACCTCGAGCGCATATTGCCGTGCAGGTGTCCCACAATCACGGCGACTGAATTGCTGTTAGCATTGGGCCGCCAACTCAATTGGTCAGGAGAAAGCTGCTCGAGTGCGCTCCCACCGCGTTTTTTCATTTCCCGAAACATCTCGAGAAACCCGGTCATCAAGGTGTTATTCATCGCTCGAGTTCTCCAATGGTTTCAAAGGCTTATTGCTTATTTCTCATTTCTCATTGCTTATTTCTCGAAGCTAATCCGCTGCCTGCTTCTGTCTCTGCCCCGCCATCATCAGTCCCAGTCCCACATCGGTAGCCTCACTCGCCGGAACCTCGCCCATGATTTCGCCTTCAAACATCACCACAATGCGGTCTGAAAGACTCAAAACCTCGCCTAAATCTGCGCTGACCAGCAGCACCGCAAGGCCCTGGTCCCTTGCCGCCACAATCTGCTTGTGAATGAACTCGATGGCCCCAATGTCCACGCCCCGTGTGGGCTGGCTGGCAATCAGAATCTTAGGTCCTTTGTGCATCTCGCGGGCCACAATGATTTTCTGGGCGTTTCCGCCGCTGTAACGCCCCGCCGGAAGTTCGCTCGAGCGGGGGCGGACATCAAACTTCTCGGATTGTACCACTGCATGTTTTCTAATCTTCTCGAGGTCCAAAAAGCCCAGCGTTCCGGCAAATTCCGCGTCGCGGTGCTCGCCTAGAATGAAGTTTTCAGCAGTGGTCATATCCAGAATCAGTCCGCGCTCGTTGCGGTCTTCGGGAATGTGTGCTACCCCAGCCTGCGAAACCTTGCGTGCGTCGGCCCCAGCAATGGTTTTGCCCTGATAAAGAATCTGACCGCTCAGTGGGGTCATCAGGCCAGTAATGGCCTCCACCAGTTGGCTCTGTCCGTTGCCGTCAATGCCCGCAATCCCCAGGATTTCACCCGCTCGCACATTAAAACTCACGTTGGACACGGCGTTTTTAGCGTGCAGTCCGCGCACACTCAAACCCTGCACCTCGAGCGCCACCTCTCTGGGCTTTGCAGGGCTTTTGTCCACTCGCATCAGCACGTCGCGGCCCACCATCATCCGGGCGATGATTTCGTCTGTCGCGCCCTCGGTGGGAATGGTCCCAATCATCTTACCGTCGCGCAGCACGCTCACTTCGTCCGAAATCTTGAGAACCTCGTGCAGTTTGTGCGAGATAAAAACTACCGCGTTTCCCTGCTTGGCAAATTGGTCCTTGAGAAAGCGGAACAGCTCCTCGGTCTCACTGGGGGTCAGAACCGCTGTTGGCTCGTCCAGAATCAGAATCTTTGCGCCCCGGTACAGGGTTTTTAGAATCTCTACCTTCTGCTGAAGACCCACGGGTAAATCCTCAATTTTGGCATCTGGGTCCAGTCCAAAGTTGAACTGCCCAATGAGTTCACGCACCCGCGCTCGAGCTTTGCTGTAGTTGATGCTGGTCCCTGAAGTTGGCTCCGCACCCAGAATCACATTTTCGGTGACGGTGAGCGGCTCTACCAGCATAAAGTGCTGATGCACCATACCAATTCCCCTCGAGATGGCGTCTTTGGGGTCGTGGATGGGTGCGAGTTGACCATCCACCAGGATTTCTCCGGCGGTAGGCGGCTGCATCCCGTAGATGATTTTCATCAGCGTGGACTTGCCCGCGCCGTTTTCGCCCACCAGCGCGTGAACGCTGCCCCAGCGGACCTTGAAGCTGATGTTGTCGTTGGCCAGAACCAGCGGAAAACGCTTGGTAATGCCGCGCAGTTCAATGGCGAATTCACTGTGATGGGACGGCTGAGACAGCGCTTGAGACATGAGGAGATTATACGGCGTGGAGAGTAGGGAATGAGTTACAGGCTGAAAAGATTCTTTGCTCGAGGGGAACCTTAAGCTCGAGTCTGGAACTGAAAACCGAAAACTGAGAACCCCTTCTCACCCTCGAGAATTCTAATCAAAATCTAAACCCTGAAAACCTAGACATTTCGTATAGGTTTGGGTTTGCTCGAGCTAAACTAACCTCACTAAACGGTTGATTTCGGGCGACTCTAAAGCTCGAGCAACACGCCTGTAACACATCCCACCATCCAATTAGTGTAAAGAGGACACCATGACACAAGTTTTAGAATTTCCGGCCCTGACCCTACCTACCTACCCTCAACCAGACGCAAGGGGGCGTTATGCCGAATTTGGCGGGCGCTACGTTCCCGAAACCCTGATTCCCGCGCTTCAAGAACTCGAGCGGGCCTACGGCGAAGCGAAAAAGGACCCCTATTACCTGGCGGAGCTGGACTACTATTTGCGCGAGTACGTGGGCCGTCCCAGTGGACTGTACTTTGCAAAAAATCTCACCGAGCACTTGGGCGGCGCAAAGATTTACTTTAAGCGTGAGGACCTGAACCACACCGGGGCGCATAAAATCAACAACACCATCGGACAGGCGCTGCTGGCGCGGCGGATGGGTAAAAAGCGCATTATTGCCGAGACCGGAGCGGGTCAGCACGGTGTGGCCACCGCCACAGCTTGCGCCCTGTTTGGTTTCGAGTGCGTGGACTACATGGGCGCGGAGGATATTCGCCGTCAGAACCTGAACGTGTTCCGCATGAAGTTGCTGGGTGCAGAAGTCCGCGAGGTCACGTCGGGAACCAGCACGCCCAAGGACGCCACCAACGAGGCCATCCGCGATTGGGTCACGAATGTGCGAGACAGCTTTTACATTCTGGGCAGCGTGGTGGGGCCGCACCCCTACCCAGCAATGGTGCGCGACTTTCAGAGTGTGGTGGGCGAGGAAGTAAAAACCCAACTGTTCGAGAAGGAGGGCCGCAGCATTCCAGACGCGGTGGTGGCCTGTGTGGGCGGCGGCTCCAACGCCATTGGCGTATTTGCCCCGTTTGCGTACCTGCCCGAACTCGAG
>JACMOA010000274.1 GCA_014378225.1 Deinococcales bacterium
ATAGCCCGCTAGGCCCGATAGGCGAGCAGGCGGTCTGGCCCGTGAAGTGCCGTTCAGACCAAGACGCCCGGAATGTGCCGATCTGCTCAAGACGTGCCGCTTTGTCCAAGACAGTGCCGCTTTGTCCAAGACGCGGCGAGGCCCGATGGGTGCCGTTTTCGCCAAGACAGCGCTAGACTATCCCCATGTCCCTGATCGGCAATCTGCTTGAAGGTTTTCTCAACGTCACCGAGGTGAGGCCGCGTTTCACCGGGCCGCGCTGTCTGGTGGAGCGTTACGCGGTGGGCGGCTGTGATGCCTGCGCGAGCGCCTGTCCCCACGAGGCTGTGACCATTGACCTGGAAAGGGCCAGTGTGGAAATTTCGGACACCGCCTGCACTGGCTGCGGTTTGTGCGTGGCGGTGTGTCCGTCCGGGGCGCTCGAGTACGATGTGGAGGGAGCGCTGGCGGCGCTCAAGCGTCAGGGGGACACCGCACGGCTGGCCTGTTCCAAAGCTGAATCGGACGCGTCTACATTGCACTGTCTGGCCCGCCTTACGCCCAGCCATTTGATGGCGGCGGCGGCCTGGAATAAGGATGTGACCCTCGAGCGGGGAGACTGCGGAACCTGTCCCATCGGCGCGAACCTGCAAAAAGAGTTCCCGCAAGGCTGGAACGTGCCGGATATGCTCGAGGATACGCTCGAGGAGGCCCGAAAATACCGTGAAGCGTCGGGTGGCGGCGTAAACGCACGGGTAGTGCAAATTCTGCCGGGAGAAGGTAAAAAAGGTGGTGGTGAGCGGGTCTCGAGGCGCGGCGCGTTTGCATCACTTTTTTCAAGCGCAAGGCAGGTAGCAGCAGACCTGATTCCCGAAAAACCCTTGCCCTTTGTGGACTGGTCCAACCCTAAAGAGCACGTTCCTGGCGAGTGGCAGTGGCGCTTCAAGGCTTTGAAACCGCGTCCAGAGCCGCAAACTCCTACTTTTTGGCCCTCTCCTGTGGTAGACCATTCTTGCATTTTGTGTCCGGTGTGCATGAACGTGTGTCCCACCGAAGCCATCAAGCGTGAGATTCTGCCGGATGGAGGGTTCGAGGTGCTGCTCGAGTTGAGCGCCTGCACGGGTTGCAACGCCTGCGTCGCCTCCTGTCCACCCAGCGCCATGACCCTCGAGCCGTACCGTCCTTACTCAGATTTTGCCGAACCCATTTTGCTGTTCTCGAGCGAGATTAAGGAGGAATCTGTACAGAAAGAGGCTCGAGTGGAAGAGGAGTATGAGGAAAGGAGCATCTGGGATGGCTCGAGGGGGAGTGGGGAGTAGTTGGTTTTCGGTGATTGGCTTTCAGTTTTCGGTTGGGACAGTTTGCCAGGTGAGCTTGAAGCTCGAGGGTTGACAAAAACTCAAGTTCTGGAATGAATAATCTAAAGCTCGAGCGAGGAGGACGATAGAACCCACACCCTGTCAAATTGGAGCCTTTAGAAAAACCAAAAGGGGAACAAATATGAACCTACGACAACGCGCTTGCACAGAGCTGTTTGCTCATCGCTACTCATGCTGACCCTTCGTTCCATCACCAACCCACAGGACCCGGCCCTCGAGCGTCTGGGGCGGCTTCAAAATGCGGTTTATGCCGACCCAAACATGTTGATTCCGGCTTCCATGTTTGGGCAACTCATCCAGTGGAGCTTTCCTGAACGACAGAATTTTATCGTGGTGGCCGAGAAAGAAGGGGACGTTTTGGGAGGCGCAGTCTTTCACCTGTTTGCCGAGGTGGGCGCGGGCTTCTCGAGCTTTCTGGGGGTTTCGCTGGCCGCGCAGGGTCAGGGGGTCTCGAGCAAACTGCACCATTTCCGCTGGCAAACGCTCGAGGACGCTTTAAAACGCGAACCAGAGGGGCTTTTTATAGATGTGGTCAACCCAGCCCGCATGAGTGCCACTGAATTCGAGGCCGAAGAAAAAGTAGGCTCGAGTCCGCTGCGCCGCCGACGGGTGTTTAACCATTTAGGCTTCAAGCAGGTGAATGTCGAGTACGTTCAACCCTCGAGTCCACCCATCACCAATATGGATTTGCTGTTCTACAGCCCCGCCAGACCCTCGAGTATTCCCACGGATTTAGTGGTGGACACCATGAAGGTGTACTGGCAACCGTGGCTAGGTGAAGAAAAATCCGCTCGAGCCGCCGAAGAACTACGGGCCAGAGCGGGTGGAGATGTGCTCGAGTTGATTGACCCCTAAAAATAGACTTCTTTCAGAAGTGGCAATGAGCGATTGTCTTGGCGAAAGCGGCACGTCTTGGGCCTCGCCGTGAGTGATGTCTGACACGCCTTACCCTTCATAGAATTTGGATTTATCAAAGAGGCTAAATGTAAGTCGGTCCTACACATCCCCTGAACTCTACTCATTGCTCATTGCTCATAACTCAAGCTTTGAGTGGAATCAAGTGCAGCACCATAATGAAATGGGCGCTCGAGCCACCCAGCACAAACAGGTGCCAGATTTCGTGGAACCCAAATACTCCGGGAACCGGGTTAAGGCGCTTGGTACCGTAAATAATGCCGCCTATGGTGTAGATTACGCCGCCCAGCACCAACCAGAACAGCACGTCCCAGCGCTGTGCGGTCCACAGGCTTGGCACGATAAACACCGCCATCCAACCCATGCCCAGATAAATCAGGGTAGAAATCCAGCGCGGCATTTTCATGGTCCATAACTTGAGTCCGATACCGGAAAGCGCCAGGGTCCACACGACGATGAGCAGAACTGCACGCAAAGTCCCGGAGGTAGCTAACAGCAGCAGTGGGGTAAAACTGCCTGCAATCATCAAAAAAATAGCGCTGTGGTCCATCTTGCGTAGGCGCTCGAGCACCAGTGGAGACCCCTTGAAGCTGTGGTAGGTTGCGCTCGAGACGTAGAGAGAGAGGGTACACAGCCCAAAAATCAGGAAGGGCCACGGCGAAACCCCAAAGCGTCCGGCCAGATACAGCAGCACCCCCAGGATAATCAGCGTTTTGAGTGCGCCGAACCAGTGGGTGAGGCTGTTGATGGGTTCTCTAAAAAGGTTCCAGAACGGACGCATGGGATTCTCCTGAGGGTGCTGCACTCGAGCCTGTCCTTGAGACGTGACCTCGAGACAGTTAAGTTTAACCCACTGGTCAAAGAATTGTAGTGACCAAAGACTGCTCGAGCGGTACATGAAGATTTGGAGAAAGCAACAGAAAAAGCCACCTCTTTTGAGATGGTTTTTTCCGGGCTTCACATCTTGTATTTTTCGTGTCACATAACCATCACCTCACTTTTCTAGACACTGGGGCTTTCAGGGCGTGTGGTCGCAGTCGGAACGGTTCCGGCTCGAGGGGAAGTTGGATTTATTTGGTGCTTGTAATATTGAGGGTGATGCACTTGCGGTTGTCCGAAGGGTCTACATCTCCACTCAATTCAACCGAGGCGCAATTTTCCCGTCCAACCAGGACCCCAAAAGCGATGCTCGAGGGGACTTTGATGGGCGTGAGCAAAGCTCCGGTGGAAACAGGGAAGGCTCCAACGTAAGTGCAGCTCAGTTGAGTGGTTGTGGAAGCAGAGCAGTTCCAGTCGGGAAGGTTGCTCGAGTTGGCCAGGGCCACGTTCAGGGTGAAGCCAGTGGGCATCGAGTCTGTGACGGTGATGGGACCGGTGTAGAGTGGCTCACCGTCGTTCTTAACCGTGAGTGTGAAGCTACCGCTCTGACCCACTACGAACACAGAATCCTGCTTTTTATCAATGCTCACGTCAATCTTGTCCGGGTTCTGGTATTGAATGGGTGTGCAGCCGTTGTTATTGTTGGGGCTGATGTCGTTGGCAATGGAGACAAAGGCGCAGTTTTCCTTGGCGACAAATTCTTTGGACACTTGTACCGGAACGTTCAGGGTCTTGGTGGTGCTCGAGGCCCAAACAAAGGCGCTGGGGTTAGCGGTGCAGCTCAGTTGTGCGGGGGTGGAGGCGGAGCAGTTCCAGTCTGGAAGGTTGCTCGAGTTGGCTAGGGCTACGTTAAGGGTTAGACCAGGGGGCAGGGAATCGGTTACGGTGATGGGTCCGCTCGAGGCGGGAAGCGGGTCAGCGATGTTGATGACGTTGAGCGTGAACTGGCCCTGAGTGCCGGGAACCAGCGGATTCTCCTGGGTTTTACGCATCACCAAGTCCACTTTGACGGGTTGCTGAAGAGGGGGAATATCGGCGCAGGCTTCTTTAACATCGTTGGGGAGAGCGTCACCGCTGGCCTGAATGGTGGGACAATTCTGAGTAGCCTGAGGTACGCCCAGCACTCGAGTGAAGGGGACTAATACACTGCTGAAAGTGCCGGGAGCAACGGGGAAAGCGCCTGTATAGGTGCAGCTCAGGTTAGAGGCGGTGGAGGCGGCGCAGTTCCAGTTGGGTGCGTTTTGTGTAACCACGTTGGGGATAGCCGCAGGCACGATGAGTGCGATTCCCGAGGGCATCGGGTCATTTACCACGATGTTGGTTCCGGTAGGAATGGACCCTGGACCTGCGTTAGTGGGCTGGAGTACGAAGAACTCTTGTCCAGTGGCTGGAGATTTTTGGTAGGTCTTCGCCAGCGTGACGTGATAGCTGGACGTTCCGCTAGGCGGCACAATAGGAGTGCAGGAGAAGTTGTTTTGAGGGTTACTCTCGCCGGGGGCCAGAATGCGGGCGCAGTTTTCAGCCGCCAGCCCCACCGCCGGGTTGAGCTGCACCGGAACTTGAATGGCCGCAAAAGCTCCAACAGGAATGGGATAGCTGCCCGCGTAAGTGCAGTTCAGGCTGCTCGAGGTGGAAGCGGAGCAGTTCCAGTTGGGCAGGTTGCTCGAGTTGGCCAGGGCCACATTGAGGGTCAATCCAGCGGGCATCGAGTCCGTGACGGTGATAGGCGTGCTGGCAGGAATGACACCAGGTCCGGCATTGATGGGCTGAAGCAGGAACAGGCCCTGTCCGCTCGAGTTCAGCGGAACCTCGGTGGTTTTCTTGATGGTCACGTCAAATTTGGGAGTCTCAAAGGGAGTGGTGGGGTTGACGATGCAACTCTCGTCGTTCTGTGGGTTTACGTCGCCGTCCACCCGCACTCGAGCGCAGTTTTTGACTTCACCCTGAAGGTCTTTGGCCACGTCCACCGTAAAGGTCAGAAGGCTCGAGGCGCTGGGGACAATCTGCATGGGGCTAGGGCCGATGTACTTGCACGACAGGATAGTGGGGCTGCTGGCGCTGCAATCCCAGTTAGGAATAACTGGAGGAGAGGGGTTGAGGGTCAGTCCGGCGGGCATCGTGTCCACGACCTGAACGGTGGGCGCGGGGGCCGCAACCCCTCCCACGTTAAGCACGGTCAGGGTGTACGCGCCTGTTGAGCCAAGAATCAGCGGCTTGACCAGTTCCTTCTTAATGGCAAAATCCAGCTTTCCCTCGCCCGGTTTGATGTTTCCTTCAACGCAAGACTTGTTATTGGTCAGGATTTTGTCGTAGCTGCGAATATACCCGCAGTTAGTCCAGGCTTTTTGCTCACTACCCGCAGGAGCATTGACCAGAACTTTGATGGGTGGAATGACCGTGCTGGTGGTAATGGAGAAGCTATTTTTACAGCCCAGAATATTGCCCACATTGAGACAGGTCCAGAAAGGAGCGTTGGCGGCGATGGAGCCGGCGGCGTTGAGGGTGAGCGGTGCCAGTACCGGGTCCATGACCTTGAGCTGTCCCGGCAGGATGGTGGCGCTCGAGGGGCCGTTGTGAACGATGTTGAGTGCAAACTCGCCAGAACCTCCAGCCACAGGCGCAGTGGTCACGGTTTTCTTGATGCTGGCGTCCCACTTGTACTTTTTAGGCTTGACCGGAATGAAAACCGGGTTCAAACCAGGACTTCTGACCGTCAGGGTGAAGTCCCGGCTCGAGGCGTCGGGATTGACCTCATCCCCGCCCCAATAGTCTTCAAAGCCGAGGTGAAGCACATGGGGACCGGCCCCTGAGCCAACGCTGAAATCCATGTCCCCACTTTCCGAGGGTGAAGCGGTCCAGTCGTCACCGGCGGTAGTGCGCTGCTTTATCAGGGTGACGTGTCCCACGTAATTTTTGGCCTGCGCTAAAAAGACACCGCTCGAGCGGACACTCGTAGCCGCACCGTCTAGCGTGGTGCTCAGGGTGAGGGTGAGGCTTCCGGTGACGGGA
>JACMOA010000275.1 GCA_014378225.1 Deinococcales bacterium
AACCCCTTCACTTCAAACAACTCATCCCCGCAGCCCGGTCAGAAACCCGGCGAGCTTCGAGATTCATGTTTGCGCTGGGACGTATTCTAGCCACCAAACACGCTCCGCTCGAGCTGATTTTAGCCACTGCGAGGTAAGAAGTAATTTTATTCGAGTCCTCTGGGTTTTCACTGGCGTTGAAGCGCACGATGAGCGCTTTGGGAACTTTACCCGCCATGCGCCACTCCGCACGCGGTCCCGTGCTCGAGAAGCTACCAGAAATCAAAATCCACAGGTCCAGCGAATACTTTTTTCCCTTTGGAGAAATTACCTGCACGTTCTGGCGCAAATCTCCCTCCTCGAGCTGGAGTGTGTAGCCCGCTACCCCTGGACACAGGTCCACCGCGCCGCCTGCCTCGTCTTGAAAGCGAGATACGGCTTTGCACTTGCCAAACTCGAGGGGGGTGTACACGCTCGAGAGGGGTGCGGCGAAAGCGATGCCGAGCGTAGCCAGTAGCAGGAACAGGGAGATTTTTTTCATGGCGTGACCTCGAGCTTAGTTTAGCGTTTCGGTTCTGAGCGTTCTTGTCGTGCTTGTTGTGTTCCAAAGCAAACGTCAAACGCGAGAACGGCACCTATGGGGCCTGGCCGCACCTGTGGGGCTTTCTCGCGTTTGACGTTTGCCGGGGTTTTAGCGTTTGACGTTTACAATTCACCTTCTGAGGTCACACACTCGAGGGTTTAAGTCTGCTCGAGGTGGGCATCAGCAGAATCAGCGCTCCAATGCCCAGCAAAACCAGCAGCAATCCAGCGTGGTTTACGAATAAAAAAGCCAGCGGGGTGGCGGCGCAAAACACCAGTGGGGCCAAAAATACTCTTCCCAGCGCTCGAGCACTCAAAACCACCGAGAGAGTGGCACCTAGTCCCAGCGCAGCCCAGGCGGGTAGATACCCCAGCAGCACGCTCGAGGTAGCCCAACCCAGTCCGAAACCCAGCAGTGCAAAAACGGCTCGAGTGGGTGTAACGAGTAAATTTTTGCGCCAAGCCCAGCCGCCCACTGCCAGTAGGCCCAGCATCATTGCCGCAGGTAGAAATTGAAATACCTTGCCCAGTGTTTCGCTCATGGGCACGCTGCCAAAAGCTAGCCGGATATCCTGACTGGTGATGATGTTTTCCAGAGTCCATTTCTGGCTCGAGCCGTTTAGTCCCAGGCCAGCACGGGTAGTCGGGTACAGCGACCCCTTGCCAAACTTGGGGCTAAGATTGCTCTCGAGAGTCAAGGCAAAGCGCTCGATGGGTTCGCGTTTGGCGGTGAGCAGGTAATTCCAACCGCCCGCGCCCTTGTTCTTGTAACTTACCGTCACGTCAATCTTCCCTTTTGGCTCGAGAGTACCTTCCCACACGTACCCACCGGATAAATCCTGCGCTTTGTAAGGCTGTCCGTTCACGGTCATGGCAAAGTCGCGCAGCGTTCCACTGCCTTCGGGCAAATAAAAAGTAAAGCGCCCCGGAACCTTTCCCTCGAGCGGATTACTGAAACTGTAAGTCGCGCTGAAGTCGGCATTGTAAAAGCTGTTTCCACCGTTCTCCACAAACTCGAGCTTCACCTTGAGGTCGCTGTCCGCCAGTGGGAGTGGGTTTTCGGTTTGCAGCGTGGCTTCCCGGCTAAACACCACTTGCTGCCCAGAACGCCGGAAAGTGTCCACCAGCCGCACTAAATTCTCGCTCGAGGGGTCTGCCAGATACGGGGCCAGCATTTCTACCCCTTCTTCGGTAATGCGGCGCAGCAAATCCGGTGGCAGCGTGAGGGTACGGGAATAGGTTTTCTCGCTCAGGTAAACCGCGCTGGGGCTGCTTTGCTCGGTGCGTCCCACCGCAGGTGTCTCGGCGGCGGAGAAGGCAGCGTTGTGGACCACGCTCAGGCGGGCCAAGGTTTGCTGACCTACCACAAAAAAGCCCACCCAAACGGTAGCCACCGCCAGCAAAACCAAAAGCCAGCCCCAGAGTTGTGGCCCTCGAGCCTTTAATTCTTCGGCAAATCGGGTGGTAGAGGGTCTAAACAGTAAGGTGGTCAGCAGAAATAGTAGCAAGGCCAGCACGCCTATGAGCAGGGCCACGTTCAAACCCTGAGAAACGAGCGAACTAAAAAAGTTCTGGAACTGCTCGAGCGTGAACTGAACCATAAAACCTCCACTCGGGCGCAATACTCGAGCCGCAATAGGGTAAAACACAACTTTGAGTGAGGACAAACTTGGAAACGAAGCCAACCCTATTAAAGCAGAATAATCTGATACTCAGATGAGTAAGATACTCAAATACCTCAAAGCCTTGCATACAATCCAGATTGCACTCTGTGGTACACTATTACAAAGTTTTGACCTCTCTGCGCCACACCTCGAGTGTAGGGGCGCTTTTTCCATATGGTTTCTTGTGTCCCGAGAAACCATAATGATATAATGCGTGCTCGGAGTGAGGCGACTGTTTGCCCGCTCGACCGACAGAGACAAGAAAGTGTTCTGTAATTCCTTTAGTGAACACTTTCACACTTAACTGTGTAAACGCCTGAAGAGTGGGTTGCAATCCACCTCGAGATAGGTCAGAGATGAGGTCACACCAAGCGGACCAGCGTTACGAACGGGAGAACTAAAACGATGAAAACATTGATTCTAGGGGCAGGTTACGCGGGTCTCGCGGTGGCCACCCAACTCAAAGCTACCCCCGGCCTGGACGTGGCCCTGGTCGAGCAAAACCCTTATCATACTTTTGAAACCCGTTTGCACGAGGCGGCAGCCCACAACACTCAGGTGACACTGCCCATCGCGCCGCTGCTGCGTGGCACCGGCGTGACTATGGAGTTGGCCCGCATCATTAGCGTAGATTTAGACGCCAAAACCGTGGAAACCTCGCAGGGCGTCGAATCTTACGACAAACTGGTGATTGCACTGGGCAGTGTGACCAATTTTTACCGCATTCCCGGCCTCGCTGACTTTGCCAGTGAACTCAAATCTACCGAGGACGCCAGCGAAATCTACGATTGGATTAACCGCGCTCACCAGGCGTCTTACACCGGGTCGCGCAACATCGTGATTGGCGGCGCGGGCCTGACCGGTGTGGAACTCGTCACCGAAATTGCCCAGCGCACCGCCGACCTGAGCGGACGCACCGGACTGCCCAAACTGAACATTTATCTGGTGGAAGCCGGACCCAAAATCCTGCCCGTGCTCGAGGAAAGCCTGCGCGAAAAAACCATGAAGGTGCTCGAGGGATACGATATCCAGGTTTTGACCGGACACCGCTTGATGAAAGCCAGCCCCGAGGGTGTGACCTTGCAGCCGCTCGAGGGAGAGGCGTTAGAGTTGCCCGCTGGAAAAATCATCTGGACTGGAGGCATTCAGGCCCAGGACATTGTACGTGGCGAGAAGCTCGAGAAGGGACCCGCCAACCGGGTAGTGGTAGACCGCGCCTTGCGCGTGACTGCCTACCCAGATGTATTCGTGATTGGAGATATGGCTCTGGCCAAAGACTCCGAAGGTAAACCGGTGCCCACTACAGCGCAGCACGCGGGGCAACAGGGCCGTCTGACCGGTAAAAACCTGATGCGTCTGGCCAAGGGCGAAGAACTCAAGGCTTACGAACCCAACACTCTGGGCGAGTTCGTAAGCCTGGGTGGACTGATGGCGGTGGGCTGGATGAAGCTGCCGTGGAATCAGAAGCTGGCCATGACCGGAGGAATCGCGCACATTATGAAGCGGGCTACCGAGTGGCGCTGGCGTCAGAGTATTGAGTAATTTCTGGAGTAATGCTCGAGTGAGGCTCGAGGGCCAATCAAAAGTTCAGGACGGGGATTCATTCCCGTCCTTTTTTATGGCTTGAGCTTTTTTAGAAAGGTGTGCTCGAGGGTTAAAAAAACCTCCCCACGCGGAGGAGGTTTGATGAGTTTTCAGGCTCGAGGGCAGGCTATCTGAAGCCGACTGCTCCGTTGAGACCGTCGGGGAAGAATCCACCTTTGTTTCCTGCACTACCCAGCGTAACGATGCTGAGCACCTGTGCAACGCTGCGCGAAAATGCGATGCTGTTGACATCAGTAGGAACCAAATTGGCTGCACCCGTGACGTAATCGGGGTTGCCTGCGCCACCCACAATGCCCTGGTCCAGGTCGGATGTGCCATCTGCGCCATCGCGCAAATCGCTGATAGCCTGAACAATTTGAGCCACGGTCAGATTAATGCCTGCTGCAGCGAGAGGTTTGTCATCTTTAATCGCGTAAAGCAAGGTACGGATGGTTCCTGCGTGGTAAGCTTCCACGGCCAAGATACCGGCCGCTGCCTCGAGCACGTCTCCGTTAGTGACGAGGCGTGCTGCGCCTTTGTATGCGGTAACACCCACGTCTTCAAAAACAAATGCGCCGTGTATAAATAAAACTTGGTTAGCATAAGGGTTAAAATCAACCCCAACAGGAAGACCTATTGCGCGTCCGGCTGCCACGAAAGCTGGTCCAATGTCAAGCTTAGGCTGGGTTACAGGAGTACCGCCCAGGCTGGTAATGGTAGCCCGCAGGGCGGCGACGTGATTCTTTTCGTCAGTGGCAATTTCTTGGGCGTAGGCCAGCACAGCGGGGCTGAGTCCGGGAACTACAGTATTACCCGTAACTCCGGTTCCGGTCAGAATGACGTTCGCAGTGTTGCCACCCACGGCGTCGAGTTCAGCCAGACGTCCGGTTGCCGTGAGGTAGAACGCGGCTTCCAAGTACTCGAGGTTGAGGGCAAAGTTCAAAATGGCGATGTCATTGTTCACTGCTGGAGGTGGGGTAATGGCCATCGTGGGGGCGCAGGAAGCCATGAGTGCGCCTGCTCCGATAAGCCCGACCTTGCCCAGAAAGTCACGGCGCGAGTTGCGGATGGGTTTTACAGATGAATTGGTCATGGTCTTCTCCAATGATTTTTCTTCCTCCGCACACAAGGCGCAGGAAGTCTAGGGGGCGAAGCGGTTTAAAATCTAACTACACGGTGCATTGTGTTCAGCTTTTCTGAGGCTTGTCTGAGGCTTATCTGAACGACCTTTTTGTAAACCATTCCACAACTTATAGTTGTCTTATATCCCCCCTTTGGAAAGCTATACACCCGCATTTTTCGATTGGATGACCGCTCGAGCTTTAGTTAAAGTTAATCAAAACTAGGGCCAAAAATAAAAGCACAGTTGCAACCGTAGAATCAACCATTTCACTGACCCTTCAACCCTCGAGCACTGCTGGTTAAAGTTAGTGTGGTTCGAGGCTTAAAGAAAAACCCCCTCACTGGGAGGAGGTTTCACAGCTCGAGAGTAGACTATTTGAAGGTACCGTTGAGACCATTGGGGAAGAACCCGCCCTTGCCCGCGCCGCCCAGATAAACGATACGGAGTACTTCGGCCACGCTGCGGCTGTAAGAGATGCTGTTGGCATCCGTAGGAATGATATTGGCTCGTTCCACGCCACGCACGGTCTTGACGATACCCTCGTCCTTACCGCCGCCCACGGAACCACGCAGTGCGCTGATAAGACCAATCAGGGTTTTCACATTGACCCCAAAGCCGGTTTGAGTGTAGCGCTCACGGTACAGCAGGGTGCGAACTTCGCCCGCGTGATAGGCTTCCACAGACAGAATTCCAGCAGCAGCCTCGAGATAATCCGGGTTGGTGATGAGTTTGGCTGCACCCTTGTAGGCAGTGACGCCCACGTCTTCAAAAATGAACGCGCCGTGCAGAAAATATAGGCCCCGTACCGAAGTTCGGGTGCCGGGAACTACGTTAGAGTAAGGGCTGAAGGCCAGCGCCGCTGGGGCTTTGGTTGCTGCCTGTGCCGCTGCACCAAAGGCTGGGCCGATGTCTAGCACGGGGCGTGGCACTGCTCTGCTTCCCAGTGCGCCCACCAGAAACTTGACGTGGTTGAACTCGTCTTCGGCAATCTCTTCGGCGTAGGCTTTGACTGCGGAGCTACCAAAGTCCATCGGACGGGTGCCATCAAATCTGGGCTGCTTGCCCGTGCCGTTGGGCAGAATAATGGCGGCATTTCCTCCAATGGCCTTGAGTTCGCCTAAGCGGCCCACGGCGGCCAGGTAAAAGGCGGCTTCCAGGTACTCGAGGTTCAGCGCAAAGTTGAGGATATCTACATCCTGGTCTTTTTTGGGCGCTGCGGTGGCGGCTAACGCCGAGGGTAATCCACCACTGAGAGCGCCTGCGCCGATGAGGCCGACTTTGCCGAGGAAATCGCGGCGTGAGGTGTGGCCCGGTTTTATGGATGAATCACTCATGGGTTTCTCCAGTAGTTTGCTGCTTTCACATGCTTGGAGCATAGAAAGCCGGATAAGCGTAGCAATTTATGAAATTCTACACTTTGCATTGTGTCTTCAATTTCTGAGTCCTAACTGAAGGCTTTTTTACTTGT
>JACMOA010000276.1 GCA_014378225.1 Deinococcales bacterium
CCCACCACGGTATGAATCTCGTCAATAAACAAGATGGCTCCGGGTAAACCCTCGAGCGCCCCCATCACCGCCTTGAGCCGCTCCTCGAAGTCTCCCCGGTAGCGGGTTCCGGCCACCAGTGCGCCCATGTCCAGCGCGTACAGCGGAGCGTCTTTGATTGCCGCCGGAATATCTCCACCCACGATTCTAAGCGCTAGACCCTCCACAAGGGCGGTTTTACCCACGCCAGGGTCTCCCACCAGCAGCGGATTGTTCTTTCTGCGCCTCGAGAGAATCTGTAAGGTCCGCTCGAGTTCGCGTTCCCGCCCAATTAAGGGGTCAATTTTGCCGTCCCTGGCTTTCTGGGAAAGGTTAACACAATACGCCTCGAGTGGGTCATTAGAGCTGGCGCGGTCCTCATTTCCTTCTGGGGGCGAACGGCCTAAATCGGGCGTGGAAGAAACCCCTTCCCTGTTCTCGCCTTCCCTGGCATCCTCCCTCGAGCGAATCCGCACCTTTGTTTTCCCGTGTGAAATGTACTCGAGCGCGTCCAGTTTGGTCATGGAAAAGTGCTCGAGGGCAGAAAGCGCCGCCGAGTTCTTTTCCTCAAAGAAGGCTACCAACACCTGCGCCCCAGTGGTCCTGTCTTTACCCGCTGCCCCCATCTGGTTGACCGCACGCTGAAGGGTGCGGTTAAAAGCCAGGGTGGGTTCGGTGTCCGGGTCCACTGTCACCTCAAAACTCGAGAAGGTTTCCTCGAGCCGCGCTGCCAGTTCGTCCAGAGGGACCCCACAAGCTTTGAGTACCGGAGCGCCGTCCACATCGTCCAGTAGGGCATGGAGCAGGTGCTCGAGAGTGGCGTATTCATGCCCCAAATCTCGAGCCAGACTGAGGGCGCGGTACAGGGTTTGTTGCAGTTCATTGGATAACATGGTTGGATTCTCGCTTTGGCCTGTGGGTATTGGATTGACGGTAAAATAGAGGGGTAGCATCCTGCTCGAGCCGTTGAAATGGGGTCGGCTCCACTCGAGGCCATCCTAAACAGTTATCCGTTCCCGCACTGTGTTTTAAGAGCGCTTGATTCCCTGGCCCCCCAGAGCTTGTTTTAGACAGCGTGCTCGAGGGAAAAATGCTCAATCAGTAATGCTCATCTTGGAAGGGAAGTCTGGGCTACCCTGGTGATTGCTCGCTTGGGCGGTTGGAAAAGCTACGCTTCTGAGCGACCTTCAGGCGTGCGAACCCTACACCTGGGCTTGAAGAAGTTGGGAGCTTTTTGTGCCTGGAACACGCTAAAACCAGTCATACTGAGCACGGAAGCTCCTCTGAAATTAGGGGAGTACTTTGGTTTGAACCGAACAAGTAAAGCAAAATTAGCTGAAAACTTTAACCCCAACTGAGGTTATCTAACCTAGAAAACTCAACCTCTCTTGCGTAGCAAAGGCTGAGGACTGCTCGAGCGAATTTCGTCTGGTGCGTCCTGTCCCCGCATCTGGCGGAGAATAGAATCTTCGCTGTAAGCAATGTCGGCGGCAATTTCGTCTCTCACGGTTTCAATACGACTTAGCACGCTCGAGAGGTCCACCCCCACACCCTGAGTTCCGTTTCCACGCCCACCTGCGCTCACAAGCTGAGTAATGCGCTCGAGCTGACCCTTGAGCGCTTCAAAGCGGGCATTCTCTCCGGTCTCGAGCTGAAGGCGCACACTCTCGAGCTGACGCAAGACCCGGCCCTGCTCAGCTTTTTGGCGTAAGTCGTTGAAGAGGTCCAGTAAAACAAAAAAGACCGAAAGGACCGCTGCCGTAATCAGCACGTACAGACCCACTGGAGCTTCCCGGAACACCACAAAACCCAGATTGAGGGTGTGGGGCGCGGTCAGAGAAGTGTGGTTGAGCACGCCAAAAATAGCCAATAAAATCAAAACTAGAACGAGAAAAATGGTGCTTACCCGCATGGGGAGCCTCCTTTAATGGTTATCGGTTTTTTACCGTTTGATAATAGTTTTTCAATCGGGAAGAAAAAGCGCTCAGGACACCCGCTCGAGCACCAAGGGTTTGACTTTCACTGGAGTATTCGAGAAGGTCAGACCTGTTTCAATCAGTTCACGGGCCTGCTCGAGTCCACGCTCATTGTGGTGAATTCGGGCCAGAAGTTCCCCGGTCAAAACGGCGTCGCCGGGTTTTTTGAAAATTTCCACGCCCACGCGGTGATCTATTGCCTCGCCCTTCTGCTCACGGCCTCCGCCCAGCACCAGCACCGCCTGACCCACACCCAGCGCGTCTATCCGCTCGAGGAAACCTGTGGTCTGCGCCTTTAACTCGAGGATTTGCGGTCCCACCTCGAGTTTTTCGGGGCTGTCCACATAACTGGGGTCTCCGCCCTGCGCCTCAATAAAGGCCCGGAACCTGGTCAGAGCCGCACCAGACTTTATAGTCTCGAGCGGCTTAATCCGGGCGTCTTCCTCGCTGAAACCAAAAGCCAGCAATGCTTCACGGGCCAGTTCCAGGCACAGCTCGAGCAGGTCTGCGGGGCCTTCGCCGCGCAGGGTGGCCAGGGCTTCGCGCACCTCGAGCGCGTTTCCGGCGGCAAAACCCAGCGGGGTTTCCATGTCGGTCAGCAGCGCCCGTACATTACGACCCGATTCACGTCCAATGTCCACCATCGCACGGGCCAGAACTTTGGCCTGCTCGAGCGTTTTCATGAACGCGCCGCCACCTACCTTTACGTCCAGCACAATAGTATGAGCGCCCGCCGCCAGTTTTTTGGACATGATGCTGCTGGCAATCAAAGGAATACTCTCTACCGTGGCCGTCACGTCGCGCAGAGCGTAAAGCAAACCGTCTGCCGGAGCCAGATTTTTACTTTGCCCTACCAGCGCCAAACCCAGCGCCCCTGCCTGCCTCAAAAAGGCGTCCTCGGAGAGTTCAGGGTTCCAGCCGGGAA
>JACMOA010000277.1 GCA_014378225.1 Deinococcales bacterium
GGAACGGTTTCGTTTTGGTTCACCCTTTCACCCCATTTCCTCCTAGCCTTTATTCGGCTCGAGTTACTTTCACACTAACCGTGTTCACTTTAGCTGCATTCACTTTAAGGCAGCCACGTTAAAATAAAGAAATGCGAAACGAAACTGTAACTTTGCTCGAGCGCTACTACAGCGCCTTCAACGCGGCCTGTTGGGAAGAAATGCTGGATTGCCTGAGTGAAGATGTGGTTCACGACCTTAACCAGAGCGAACGCCAGACGGGAAAAAGGGCTTTCCAGGCTTTCTTGGAGTGCATGAATGCCAGTTACCTTGTGCAACTCTCGCACGTATCCCTGATGACGAATGAAGACGGCTCGAGGGCTGCTGTGGAATACATTGTTGAAGGGACCTATCATGGCCCCGATGCAGGATTACTTGAAGCGACAGGTCAGACCTACAAACTGGCTGGAGGTGCGTTTTTCGAGGTTATAAACGACAAAATCTCGAGGGTGACGAATTATTACAATCTCGAGGACTGGTTAGAGCAGGTGAAGGGTTGAATGGCCTTGCCCAAAGACCAGTGCTCGAGCGCTTGACGGGAAACGCCATTTTGAAAGTAGTGAACGACTTGGCCCGCCTGCGGGTTACGGTTTTTAGAGAGTTTCCCTACTTGTACGAAGGTTTGCTCGAGTATGAACAAAGGTATTTGCAGGGTTACGCGCAAGGTCTGGATAACGTGGTGGTGGTCGCTCGAGACGGCACAGAAGTGGTGGGCGCGTCTACCGGAATGCCGCTTTTGCTCGAGGGGGATGAAGTGCGGCGACCTTTTATAAAGCTGAACTACGCCCTCGAGACCGTTTTTTACTTTGGCGAATCCGTGCTGATGCCCCAATATAGAGGTCTGGGGCTGGGTGTGCGTTTCTTTGAAGAACGCGAAGCTCACGCCCTCGAGCGGGGATTTAAACGGGCCACCTTCTGTGCGGTAGAGCGCCCACTCGAGCATCCGCGTCGCCCTTCTGATTACGTTCCGCTGGACCGTTTCTGGAACAAGCGTGGATTTGTGAAAAACTCAGAGTTGCACACCACTTTCGAGTGGCAGGACCTGGATGAAAGTTCGCCCTCGAGCAAACCGATGACTTTTTGGACCAAAATACTCCCATGAAAATTGCCGCTGCACAATATCCGGTTTCCTTTCAAACAAGTTGGGCCGATTATGAAATCAAGCTCGAGCACTGGGTGGGGAACGCGGCCTCGAGTGGAGCAGACATTCTGGTTTTCCCTGAGTACGCGCCGATGGAGTTGGCCTCGCTGTTCTCGCTCGAGGTACAGCAAGATGTTCGTTTGCAGCTTCCAGCCCTTCAGGATTTGCTCGAGGATTACCTTGCGCTGCATTCACGATTGGCGCTCGAGCACGGGGTTTACATCGTGGCCGGAAGCTATCCAGTGCGGGTGACCGAGCGAAACGATGACCCTTCCCCGTTTTCGGTTTACGTGAACCGGGCTTATTTTTTTGGTCCGGGTGGGACGTTCGATTTTCAGGACAAACTCATCATGACCCGCTTCGAGCGTGAAACCTGGGGAATCTCGAGCGGTGCGGGTCTCAAGGTGTTCGAGACGCCCCACGGACGGTTGGGCATTCTGATTTGTTACGACTGCGAATTTCCGCACCTCTCGAGAAAACTGGTGGAGGCAGGCGCAGACCTGATACTCATTCCCAGTTGCACAGACACCTTGAACGGCTATCACCGGGTGGAAGTGGGGGGCCGCGCACGGGCGCTCGAGAACCAGTGTTTTACCGTACAGGCCCCGCTGGTAGGAACTTCGGATTGGTGTGAAACTATAGACGTGTGTCTGGGCGCGGCAGGATTTTATACTCCGATTGACGCGGGCTATCCAGAAAACGGCGTGCTGGCTCGAGGGGAACTCAATATTCCCGGCTGGGTCTACGCAGACCTGGATTTGAGCGTCTTAAAGAACACTCGAGCGAATGGTCAGGTCCTGAATTATCAGCATTGGACCGAGGGTGAGGTGCAGGCGTTGGGACCGCTCGAGCGGGTTCGGCTATAGCTCGAAGAAGGCACTGACCGGTGTCTGGAAACCCTCGAGCACACCAGAACCCTGAAGCGTATCGCCGATGTGCAAGGTACGTGCCAGATTGTCGGCGGTATGAATAATCAAGATTTTCTGCCGAGGATAAACCGTCCAGACCTGTTGCGTCCCTGCTAGAAGGTAAAGCGTCACCTTGTTCTGGATATCGTCGGCAAGCTCACTGGGCGAGATGACTTCAACCGCCACATCGGGGGCTTGGGTCCAGAAGGTCTCGGGAACTCCTGTTTCTGGTATGCGTTCAGCACACACAAACGAAACGTCTGGCAGGCGCACGACATCGGGGTTTCGCTCGAGCAAAAATCCTGCTTTCACGCCTGCATATCCCCCAGTGCTACGAGCGAATGTCCGCAGTAAAGCGCCGATTCCCAGTGAAAACCCACCGTGTAGTCCACCAGGAGTCATAGATTCCCTCACCTCACCGCGTATCAACTCGAGTTTTTTGTCGGAGTGCGTCATTTCCCAAAACGCTTCTGCGCTGACTAATGGGGCTAGGGTCGACGTCATGGGTCCTCCTCGAGAGCTTATACTCTGCCAAAAACAGTATAGCTCTAGCATAATGAAACCCGTGACCGACCCGAAATCTTTCAAACAAAGCTATCTCGAAACGCTGTATTGCGCTGAAAATATCTATTTCACCCTTCAGACTGCGCTCGAGGGCGACATTCTCTGGAATCGTCGGCTCTTTGCGCTCATTACAGCGGCCAATCCACGCTCGAACCTGCTTTCAGATGAAGAAAACCGTTTGCGAAACGCTCTGCTCGAGAGGGAACTTCTGGCTCGAGGGTGGCGTTACGGCCCCAGTTTTGGCACAGACCGGGCCGCAAGCTGGCGTGAGGATGGGTTTATCGTATGGGACGAAACCGCCGACGACCTGCTCGAGCTGGGGCGCGAGTTCGAGCAAAATGCCATTGTGTACGGCGCAGGCGGACAGGCCCGGAAGGTGCCGTTTTGTCCAAGACCGGGTTGGGTAGCGCTGGGCTGGTGCGAGAACAGGGAACTCGAGCGCTTCTGTGCCAAACTCGAGCCAGAACTATGAAACACAAAGTTGAACTTCCGGCTGGAACGCTGAATCTCAAGGTGACGCGCTGGGATTATCCGCTCGAGGATTTGTGTGGCTTTGCCAGCCGTGCCAACGCCAAACGCGGGTTTCTGTTCGTGAGCAAGGTGCTGGGCAAGCACATTCCGGTCAAGCCCTCGAGCATGACCTCTATTCATCAGCGTCTGGCGCAAAAAATCTGGGAAATCCTCGAGCGAGAAAACGCCACAAATGAGCCTTTTTTAGCTCTGGCACTGGCGGAAACCGCCACCGGGTTGGGACAGAGCGTGTATGAACATCTGCTCGAGCATTCAAAAGTTCAGAATCTGTTCGTCCACTCGAGCCGCTATCTTATTTCGGGTTTTGAACTGCTCGAGTTCGAGGAAAGCCACAGCCACGCCTCGGACCACTTGATTCACCTGCCCAACGAACCCCTCGAGCGCACTGTGTTCCAGAGTGCAAAAACCTTGATTTTGATAGACGACGAAATGAGCACCGGAAACACTTTTTTAAACCTTGCTCGAGCGTACTCTGCCCGTCATCCCCAGCTCGAGCGCATCGTTGTGGTCACGCTCACCGATTGGGCCGGACAGGGGCGGCGGCGTGAACTCCTCGAGAAAATGCCTGCCACCACCCATCTGGTCAGCGTGCTCGAGGGTGAGTACCAGTGGACCGCGAACCCCAATTTTGTTCTGGCTCCCACTCGAGCGGCGCACGGAAACGGGGAACCCAAGAATGGTCTGCTCGAGCGCAATTTTTCTCGGCTAGGCGTGATGGAAAACCCTCGAGTGGATTTTGCGGTGCTGCTCCGTCAAATCGGAGTGAATTTAACGCCCCTACTCAAAATTCTGGTTCTGGGAACGGGTGAATTCACTTATTTACCGTTCAAATTAGCTCAATGGCTCGAGCGTCAGGGTCTCGAGGTTCACTTTCAGTCCACCACACGCTCTCCCATCGTGCTGGGCGGCGCAATTGGGACCAAACTCGAGTTCCCCGACCATTATGCGGACGGCATTCCCAATTATGTCTACAACCTCGAGCCACACGATTACGACTTGATTTTGATAGGTCTGGAAACCCCGCTCGAGCCAAATCATCCTCTGCTAGATTTAACCAAAGGCATTCCGGTGTATTTCTGATATGAAAACTCTTGTTTTTCTGGACCTGGACGATACTCTTTTTCAAACCGCTCGCAAATGTCCGCCCGGAGAGGATGTTTTCGCCACTTCTTTTGGCAAAGAGGGTCAGCCCGTTTCCTATATGACCCCTGCTCAGCGACATTTTTTTAATTGGCTCTCCCAAAGCGGAGCTACTTTGATTCCCACCACCGGGCGCTCGATTGACGCTTACAAACGAGTCCATCTGCCTTTCTCGAGCGGGGCCATCGTGCATCACGGCGCTACCGTGCTCAAGCCGGATAGAACTCCAGACCTGCTGTGGCACGCCAGAATGCTGCATCAACTCGAGGACGTACAAGCCACCCTTCAAGGTTTGCTCGAGTCGGCTCAGGAATTCTCGAGAATCCATAATTTAGACGCAGAGATTTACTGGATTGAAGAGGACGGTTTGCCGCTCTATCTGGTGGCTAAACACCGGGGCCTGGACATGGACGCGCTCGAGCGGGTACGCCAGTTTTGGCTTGCAGGAATTGCCGCGCTCGAGAACCTTTATCTTTTCGCCAACGGCAACAATGTGGCGGTTCTGCCGCGCTGTATCTCCAAACGGGCAGCGGTTCAGTACGTCCTCGAGCGTGAAAAGGCGGCGGGTCCAGTATTGAGTATCGGGCTGGGAGATTCGGTCAGCGACCTCGAGTTCATGAGCCTGTGCGACTTCCTGATGACGCCGCGTGCAGGTCAAGTGTTTAACACTCTCCCTCGAGATTTGACCGCTTTTCGTTAGCCCGTCCAGCTCATTAAACCCGGTATAATTGCGCCCATGTCGCAACCCAATCACCTCGAGAGCGCCGAGTTCGAGAGCGCAACCGCCGAACTCTTCGACTTCATTCGCATCCCCAGCGTTTCTGCTGACTCCAAGCACGCTCCAGACGTAGCCCGCACTGCCGAGTTTCTGTGCCTCAAGCTCGAAAGTTTGGGTTTCGAGGCTCGAGTAGATGCTACCGAGGGTCATCCAGTGGTCTTCGCCCAAAAAATCGTGTCTATCGAGAAGCCCACGGTGCTGATTTACGGTCACTACGACGTGCAGCCGCCAGACCCGCTCGAGCTGTGGACTTCGCCCGCCTTTGAACCCACCGTGCGGAACGGACGCATCTACGCACGCGGCGCAACCGACGACAAAGGTCAGGTTTACGCCCATGTGCGCGGTGTACAGCATGCACTCGAGGCTGGAGAACTCCCGGTCAACGTCAAGTTTCTCATCGAAGGCGAAGAGGAGATTGGAAGTCCTAACCTCGAGAAGTACATCTACGCGCACACTCAAGATTTGGCTTGCGACATTATCGCTATCTCAGACGGCTCGAGATTCGCGCCTGACATCCC
>JACMOA010000278.1 GCA_014378225.1 Deinococcales bacterium
CCGGGCTAGGCCGCTGGAAATATCGTCCATTACATTACCGATATTTCCGGAATCCTTTTCATTCGGTTTCAACAACAAAACGCTCGGGGCAAGCCGCACAGACGCAAGCGCAACCTCTGGACTCGAGCGGAACCTGCTCGAGCAGTTCTTTTGGAAATGTGCGCCGAAAACACCAACACTCGAGCACGGGTTGGCCTTTTGAAGCGTTCACCGCACAGGCGTTGGATTCTCCACAAAACGGACAGCTTCCGCTCAAGACCTTAAGTATTTCAGATTCCGGTTCAAGTAGCATATCTGTGCTCGATTCCCCGCCGTGCGAGAACGCCTGTATTGAAGACGTTTTTAAACTTCGACATCCAGTTTACTGCCTCGGTCAAGTCTATTAGCCCCGGTAAGGCGTAGGGAAACCTAGAAACTAACGGCTCCTAATTCATAACCGAAAACTTGTGTCCCTACCCCACTCGAGGAGCCAAAACCACCCCTCCACTCGAGGACATCAAGCGCTCGAGCTTTAAGCCATACACAGGTTCTAGAATTTCTGGGGTCAAAACCTCGAGTGGAGGGCCATCTTGTACCAGTTTCCCCCCCTCGAGCAGCAAAATACGCTTTGCTCTGGAACTCAGGTTTAGGTCGTGCAGTACCATCACCACGCCCAAACCTCCCTCGGCTTCTCGCTCGAGCAGGGCCAGTAAATCCTGTTGGTGGCTCAGGTCTAAATGGTTGGTGGGTTCGTCCAGCAAAAGAAACTGGGGTTCCTGGGCCAGCGCTCGAGCCAGTGAGACCCGTTGACGTTCGCCGCCAGAAAGCGAACCCACTTTTCGCTCAGCAAAACGCAGCGTATCGGTGCGCTCGAGGGCATTTTCTACACACAAACGGTCTGCTCGAGACGGGGACATCCAGAGGCCCTGATGGGGAAGTCGGCCCAGAGAAACTAGCTCGAGCACGCTGAATTCTTCTGGGAGGGGTTCGGATTGAGATAGGTAAGCCACGCTTGCAGCCCCTGAAGGGCGCAAAACCTTTCCTGGGTTGGGTTTGAGAAACCCGGCCAACAGGCGCAGCAAAGTGGTTTTCCCGGCCCCGTTGGGTCCCAAAATGGCGACTAACTGGCCTAACTCGAGCCGAACAGAAAGGGGTCCGAGTGTAAAGCACTCTCTGGCGCGTCCAGCCCGGTACTCGAGGTTATGGCCCTCGAGTACCAAACTATCGAGCACGTCTTTCTCAAGAACAGGGTTCAATGAAACTCGAGCGTTCATCGCTTCCCCCTCGCCATCAGCCACAGGAAAAAGGGAGCGCCAATCAAAGTAGTAATCAAGCCCACCGGCTGCTCTTGCGGCGACGTAACCACCTTTGAAAGCCAGTCGGAGAGCACCAGCAGGGTTGCACCACCCAGCGCGGACATCGGAAGTAGCAATCGGTGAGACGGTCCAATCAGCAGGCGGCACAAATGCGGCGCAACCAATCCTACAAAGCCAATCAGACCCGCGTAACTCACGCTCGAGGCGGTGAGCAGCGCGGCTAATCCCACCAGCGCTAGTTTGATTCGGGGCAACTTCAACCCCAGGCTCGAGGCGGTATCGTCGCCCAGTTGCAGTGCGTCCAGCGCTCGAGCCAGACTTAGGAGGCCCGCAAAACCCAGCACTGCAAAGGGAAGCACCGCCCTCAGTTCAGACCAGCCCGCCAGACTGAGACTGCCCAGCGCCCAGGAAAACGCGGCCTTCATGCGGTCTGCGTCGTGCAGTTGTACAAAAGTAGTGACCGCTCCCAGCAAACTCCCTACCACCACCCCTGCCAAAATCAGGCTGTTGGGTCCGCCCCTGGAGAGACGGGCAAACAACAGGGTGAGCAACACCGCACCTACCGCGCCCACAAAAGCAAAAATTGGAATCAGGCTCGAGCCAATACCCGCCTGAAAGAAGCTGGCAGCAAAACCTCCGGCTGCGCCCCCGGTGGCAAAAATGGCCAGGGTTGCACCCAGCGCTGCGCCACTGGCGGCTCCGGTCAGGTACGGGTCTGCCAATGGATTGCGAAAAAGTCCTTGCAGCGCAGTTCCCGCCACGGCCAAAGAAGCGCCTACCAGCGCCCCAAACAGTGCTCGAGGAAGCCGCATGTTCCAGACAATGGCTTCATTCCCCTCGAGAGCGTGACCACTCAACCCGTGCCACACCGCCAGTGCGGTGGTTTCCAGCGATAGATTCAAGTACCCGCTCGAGAGGGAAACCAGCAGAGACACCAGGAGCAGGGCCACACTCGAGAGCAAAATCAGCCCTGTGCGTGGAAATTGCCATTGGGTTGGCGCTCGAGTGAGGTGAGTGCGGTTTTCCATGTGGACCTCGAGAGGTTGGTTTTCAGTTGTTGGTTTTCAGTTAAAATGGCTGATTCAAATTGCTTTGCTCAAAACAGACATCTCTAACTCACAACTCATCACCGATAACCTACTTCAACACCTCGGGGTGTAAAAACGAAATCAAGGCCCGCAGCGCGTCCGGCAGGCGGGGTCCGGGCCTCGAGAGAGCGTCTCCCTGCTCTGGGGTGGGTTCAAAAACCTTGCCAGACTGAATGGCAGCTATCCCAGCCCAGTTAGGACGGCGCTTCAAGTCCTCGAGCTTTGCGCCCACAATAATTTGGGGATTGGCGCTCACCACCAGCTCCGGGCTGATTTTGGGAAAGTCTCCAATGCCCTTTGGAATGATATTTCTGCCGCCTGCCTTTTCGAGCAGCACCCCAATAAAGCTGTTGGGACCCACGGTGTAGGGGGTGGGGTCAATTTCGTAGTAGGTGCTGACTTTGGGCCGTCCCAGCACACTTTTTTGCAGCGTGTTCAGCTCGTTCCTCATTTGAGTAATCAGGTTGATGGCCTGTTTTTCTCGGTTGACCAATTTACCCATTATATTGATTTTCTGGAAAACTTCGTTGTAGGTCTGGGCGCTGCCGCCGTACACGGTCAGACCGGACGCCACCAGTCGTTCTACCAACTTGCTCGAGACTGACTCGTCCGCCAACACCAGGTCAGGCTTTAACGCCACAATCGCTTCTAAGTTGGGCTGAAACCCGTTGCCCACCTTCTGAATCTTGTCTGTAAGTGCTTTGGGAAAGTTGGAGTATTCGTCAATGCCTACCAGTTTGTCTCCGGCACTCAGCGCAAATAGCGTTTCGGTGTGGCTGGGCAACATGGCGATAATGCGTTTGGGTTCACTCTTCAGGGTGATAGAACGCCCCAAATCGTCGGTGACGGTCAGGGGATAGGTGGTGGCCAGGGTATTTGAGCCGAGGGACAATGCGAGAAGAACTAAAAATGGTTTCACAGCGCTTTCCTCCAGAGGAAACGCGCCGAAAAGGTGGGAAAGTGCAGGAACGTGGCCCAACAACTCGAGCAAACAACGCAGACACAACCGTGAAGCCCCTTTCGACGAGAGGTGCGCTCGAGCATTTAAATTTGGCTCGAGGGCGTCCCTGGCAGGCATTCGGACTTGTCTCACTCGAGCATTCTCGAGATTCGCTTTACCGTTGCGGAACAGCACCGGAATGAAACCGGACTTCCCCACTTTAAGCTCGACACCCCCATACAAGCTAAACTTGTAAAACTCTGGGGCCTCGAGAACCAGGTGTGGGCAGTCTAGGCTACACGGGGAAGCAGGTCAACCCAAAGCCCTCGAGTGTAAGGTGAGGATTTCGCTGGAGCCTCCCTCGAGTCAATCTCTATTTTCAGCCTCTCACGTCCCCCTCTACGTCCCCCTCCACGTCCACGTCCCCATCCTCGAGCAGGGGCAGGCGCACAAAAACGGTGGTTCCCAGGCCCACCACACTCTCGAGCCAGATTTCTCCGCTGTGCTGGAGCGCTATCCACTGCGCGATAGGCAGACCCAGACCGGTTCCACCGGGGTCTCCTTCACTACGGCGCACCCGGAAAAAACGCTCGAACACACGGGGCAAGTCTGCTTCTGGAATACCGGGGCCGCTGTCCATGACTTTGAGCAACGCAAACGGTCCATCTTGGGTCAGCTCGAGGGCCACCCGGCCCGGTGCAGGGGTGTATTTGAGCGCGTTATCCAGCAAAATCAGCACCAATTGCTTGAGTCGGTCCCGGTGGCCCTCTACCTCGAGCGCCGCCAGGTCACACAGCTCGAGGGTGTGACCCTTTGAGACGCGCTGGGTTTCCTTCCACGCCTCGAGCAGCAGGGGCCGCAGTTCCAGTTCACTCCGCTCGAGTTCAACTCCTGCGTCCCCTCTTGCCAGGGCCAGCAAATCGGTGGCCAAGCGGCCCAGACGCTGAGATTCGCTTAGAGCTTCTGAGATGGCTTCCTGACGGTCTTCTGGGGTCATGTGGGGATAGCGCAACATCAGCTCGAGGTTTCCCCCGATGGCGGTCAAGGGGGTTCGCAATTCGTGTGCCAAGTCGTTGACGAAACTTCGCTGGATTTCGTGGGCTTTGCGTAGCTCGGCTCCACGCTCGGTCAGCGCCTGAAACACCTCACGCTGGGCGGTCATATCGCGGGACACCGAAACGAGGCGCTGCACTGCGCCGTCCAAGCCCAATACAGGCGCAACCACCACATCCCACCATTTGAGGGTTCCCTTCTGGGTGGCAGTCTGACCCTGAAAGTGAACCGTGCGCCCACTCAAAGCCTGAGCCACCGCGTCCGAGACGGTCTGGTTCAGCTCGAGCGGCCACAAACTCGCCCACGCCTCACCCTCTACCGAATCGAAGTCGTCAATTTCCATCACCTTCAAACCGAGGTTGTTCATCCTGAGAATCCGCCCGGAGGGGTCTAGTACCTTGATGCAGTCGGGGCTGGACG
>JACMOA010000279.1 GCA_014378225.1 Deinococcales bacterium
AGTTATCGAGACCAGTAAGGGAGCGGGCAAACTCGAGCGGCTCGCCCAGCGTGGCGGTGGACAGCACCACTCGAGGGCCTTCATTTTGTGCAGATAGGCCCCCACCTTGCAAGCCCCCACCTCGCAAGCTCGAGCACAGCGCAAACAGCCGTCTCAAGAGTCCTGAAACCTCACTTCCAAAGCCGCCCCGGTAGGTGTGGGCCTCGTCCAGCACCACCATTTTCAGGTGCTCAAGGAAAGGGTGAAGCGCACTCAGACTCAGGCTCCAGTGGAGTTTATCCGGTGTGGTGGTGACAATTCGAGGACTCAAAGCAAAGGTCGCTCGAGCCTCAGTTCCACCCTCGAACGCGGCGATAGCAAAGTTGAAACCGCCCAGACGGTTGAACTCGAGCAGTTTCCCGCGTTGGTCCTGGGCCAGGGCGACTAAAGGGTAAACCAGCAGGGCGGTGGCATGTGGGTCGCGCTCGAGGGCCGCAAACAGCGCCGGAAAAAAGGCCCCGGTCTTGCCAGACGCAGTGGGCGTGGTCAGAATCAGGTTTTGTCCCCGCTCGAGCGCCTCGAAGGCTGACACCTGATGCGAGTAAGCGTCTCGGTACTCGAACCCTTCAGAGACGGCGGGAGACCAGTTGAGCCTCGAGACGGGAACCGTCTGGGCTGGAACGGGTTTTTGAAAGTGCAGCAGCGGCGGATTGAAGCCCACCGTATCAATCAGAAAACGCTCGAGTGAAGGATTGAGCTTATTTTTATCGGCTCGAGTGCGCCGGGTGGGGGAATTTTGCACTCGAGCGGGCATGGTTTAGTTTACTCGAGGGAAGATAAGGACTTTGGAGAGTAGAAAAATAGGAAATGTGAAACAATTGGTATATTCAACCCAGTTAGAACTTCCTGTCTCCCACCCTGTCCCTCAGTTCCGATACGCCCACCTTACAAAGCGCCACTCGAGCAAGGCCAGCGCCGCGTAGAGCAGCACGCCCATCACCGCCAGTATGGTGAGGCCCGCAAACACCAGCGGTACGTCTAAATTGCTGCTGGCCGAAGACATCAGATAGCCCACACCTTTGTTGGATGCCGCCAGTTCAGACACCACCGCACCTACAAAAGCTAGTGTGATGGCGACCTTGAGAGAAGCAAAAAAGTAGGGCATGGCACGGGGCAGCCGGACTTTGGTCAAAATCTCGAGCGGACGCGCCCGCAGCGCACGCAACACGTCCATGAGTTCGGGTTCCACCGAGGCCAGACCCGTGGACATGTTGACCACGATGGGAAAAAACGAAATCAGAAAAGCGCTCAGAATGGCTGGAACCGTGCCAATGCCAAACCAGATGACCAAAATAGGAACCAGCGCAGCTTTGGGAATACTGTTAAAGCCAATGAGTAAAGGATAAAGAGCGCGGTAAACCCACTCGCTCGAGCCAATGAGTACACCCAGCAGGATACCGAACACCACCGCCAGCCCAAAGCCTGCCAGGGTGTTGACCAGGGTATAAAGTCCGTGGTCCATTAAAACAGGCCACCATTTGACGATGGAAGCGAAAATGTCCGAGGGCGCGGGTAGGATGAAAATCGGGACCTCGAGCAGTCTGACCCCCGCTTGCCACAACAGGGTTAAAACCGCCAGGGTAAGCCAGGGCAGCAGGGGAAGAATCCAGCGACTCGAGCGTACTTTTAAAGCAGGCTTGCTCGAGAGGAGCGCCGAAGAACTTTGGGTATCCAGACTCACGCTTTAACCTCATTGTTTCCAGCAACCCCACGCTTACCCGCAACCTCACCCTTTCTAGCAACCTCACCGGGCCGAATTTTTTCGCGCAGTTCCAGCACCGTGCTCGAGAACTCGGGTAGAAAACTCAGCTCGAGGGTGCGGGGACGGCTGTAAGGGACTGTCTGGCGGTGGACCATCCGACCCGGTTTGCCACCCACCACATAGACGGTATCTGCCAGCAGCACCGCCTCGCGCAGGTC
>JACMOA010000280.1 GCA_014378225.1 Deinococcales bacterium
AAGCCCTGAATCACAGCATTTGGGTAGCACTTTTGCAGCTTACAGCGTACAAATTCTCGAGGGTGAGGGTACTCGAGCCAAAGTGGTACAAGGTTTTTTCATTTCAAAACTGTAAAACCTTAGCTTTGTGAGAATCGGGTTCCCGCTCCACCCGCGAGTATGCGCTCGAGCACTCCAGCCTGCATTCCCGAGGCCAGCGTGGCCCCGGTTGCCCCCTGCTCGAGCGCGTATATCGCAGCTTCCACTTTGGGAATCATGCCGCCTGCAATCCAACCTTCTTCAATACCCGCTCGAGCGTCTGGTGCGCTCAAGTTAGAAATCAAACTCGAGGGGTCGGGGTAGTTTCGGTACACGCCCTCCACGTCGGATAAATAGATAATGGGACTTTTCAGCGCACCCGCCACCGCACCCGCCACCCAGTCGGCGTTGACGTTGAAGGGTTCGCCCTGCGCGTCCAAACCCATGCAGCCAATCACCGGAGTCACGCCCATTTTTAGCAGTCCCTCGAGCAGATTTGTATTGACATTCAGAACCTGTCCCACCCGGCCCAGTTCTCCACCACCGGGTTCGAGTAATTCACCCTCAAGCAAGTGGTCATCCCTTGCGGAAAGTCCAATTGCGCCGCCCAAATCCTGAGCCAGTTCTTTGGACAGCCGGGTGATTGCCATTTCAATCGCGTCCATCGCCGCGCTCGAGGTGACGCGCAGGCCGCGTAGAAAGTGGCTCTCGAGGCCCAGCTTCTGCAAAATCTGCTCAATCACCGGGCCACCGCCGTGAACCACCACCACACTTTCACGCGCCCTAAGATGGGCAATTTCGGCGGCAATAGTGCGCCGCAGCTCAAGCGATTTCATGGCGTTACCGCCGTATTTGATGACTAGCATGGAAGATAGAGTACAGGGAGTGGGTGGTGGGGAGTGGGGTTCTCGGTTCTTTGTTATCCGTCTTCGGTTTTCAGTTGAGAGGAGTCCAGGCTCGAGAGGGAATCTTAAAGCTCAAGTGCAGAACTAAAAACCGGCAGACAGCCAGTCTGTCCCAGAAGGTGAGCAGGCCCGATATAGGCGAGCAGGCGGTCTGGCCCGTAAGGTGCCGTTCAGACCAAGACGTGCCGCTCTGTCCAAGACGCCCGTGAGGTGCCGCTTTGTCCAAGACGAGAACCGAAGACCAAAAACCCTTTTACCACCAGCCTCGTCGTTTGAAATAAACCGCCAGACTCACGCCTACCACCAGCATCGAAATCAGGGCGGCGGCGTAGCCCCACGGCTGGGCCAGTTCGGGCATGTTGTGAAAGTTCATGCCCCAGACTCCGGCCATGAAGGTCAGTGGTAGGAAGATGGTAGACACACTGGTAAGCGTTTTCATCACCTCGTTCATGCGGTTGGATTGCACGGTGAGGTGAACGTCGAGTAGGCTCGAGAGCACTTCACGCGCACTGTCCAGCGATTCATACACCCGGCTGAGCGTGTCCACCACGTCTCTGTAGTAAATGCTCAGGCCACTGTCGCCCGTATGCCTCGAGAGCGCAGCCACACTTTCTCTGGCGTTGGAAGCCAGACGGCGCACATTCATAATTTGATGTTTGTAGCGAAAGATTTCCTTGACGAATTGAGCCTGAGAGCGTGCGGTAAAAACAGTCTCATCGGGCGTGTCGGTCACGTCCTCGAGCGCGTCAGCGTAGTCGAAAAAAGTGTCTGCACCCTTCATCATCAGCGCACTAAACATACGTTCTGGGGTCCGGCCCACCCCATTTCGCGTTTCCTGCCAGATGTGCTCGAGGTAATCAATATGCTCGAGGTGAATCGTGACCATCGCTCGAGCTTTCTCGTACCAGAAAAACGAAACCCGCTCGGTGCGGTCTCCGCAGGTTTGGGCCTCGGCCAGCGTGCGTAAAATCAGGGTGATGTGCTCTGGGTAAGCTTCAAAATGACTCCAGTGACCCACCTCGAGCGCGTCGTTCAGGGCCAGTTCGTTGAACTCGAAAACATCGCGCAAACGGGCCACTTCATCTGGCGTGGGGCTTTCTACATCCACCCAGATATTCTGGCCCTCTCCACGCCACTCTGAAGAGGTGGGCTTGACAGGCAGCTCGAGTGGGGACGGTGCGTTTTCGGGCGAGGCGGTTGAAAACCCACGCGGCTCGAGCGGAGCGCCCGCAGAAACCAGCTCTTTTTTCTTCTTTTTAGCCAAACTCACCGGATGCGTGAAGTGAAGGACGCGAATCATGGGGTGATTTTACGACGACTCGAGCGGAGATACTGAAAACCCACAACGATTCTTTGAATTGCGCTCGAACATCAAAACCAAATCCAAGCTCTCGAGCCTCAAAGCTCATTACTAATCGCTAATTGCTCACCCCTTCTCCCCTTCTCCTCTTTGCCCTCTGCTAAACTTACGGTGTGAAAGTTGTTCAGTACCTACAGGTTTTACTGCTGCTGTTTCTAGCAGGCTACCTCGTGCTGTTGGGCCTGGAAAACCCTGCCTCCATCCGGCTGCCGCTGTGGGACGGGGCCGCGCTCGAGCTACCGCTGTGGCAGGTGGTAGGTGGGGCGCTGCTGGCAGGCGCTGCCTACGCTGCCCTGCTGTTCACCCCGCCCGCCCTGCGCCGCGCCCTGAGAATTCAGCGCGAACGCAGCCGTCGTAAAGACCTCGAGCAGAGGTTGTCCAGCACGGTTCAGGCCAAACTTGCAGAAGCGGATAAAGCAGATAAGGGAACGGAAGTTAAGCGCTCTCGCGTGATGTTGAGGTTGGGACGACGAAAGTAGGTTTTCAGTGGTTAGTTGTTAGTCAAGAAAATTCCAGGCTCGAGAGTAAATCTTAAGCTTGAATTCAAAACCAAGAACCGAGAACTGAGAACCGACAACCAATCTCCCACCCGTCTCTAGCTCATAACTCACAGCTCATTACTGAACACCAAAGGAATACCTTTTAATGATAGAAGTGGAGCGCAAAAACTCGAGCAGAACTGTACAGACCCCAGCTAAGCTCCAGGTGGCTCAGGCGGTGTGGACTCTGGCTACTCCCGCGCCGCGCCGTAAGTTGCTCGAGCTGTCCGAAAAATTCGGGGTTTCGCCGCTCTTGGCTTCAGTGTTGGCCTCGAGAGGACTCAATCCTGATTTACTCTCGAGCGCACTCACCCTGACACCCAACCCGGCGCTCAAAGTGGCTGCGGGGCGCATTATCGCCGCGATGGACGCGGGGAAGCGCATTCGCATTCACGGCGATTACGATGCGGACGGCATCACCGCCTCGAGCGTGCTGATGTTGGGACTGCGGGCGCTGGGCGCAAACGTTCACGCTTTCATTCCGCACCGTCTGAACGAAGGCTACGGAATCCACCCAGACAAGGTGCTCGAGCACACCCAGAGCTGTGATTTGCTGGTGACTGTAGATTGCGGAGTGACCAATTTGGACGAGGTGGAAGCCATCACAAAAGCCGGAGTAGAGGTCATCGTCACTGACCACCACAGTCCTGGGCGCGAGATTCCCCACTGTCTGGTGGTCCACCCGGCCCTGACCCCCAATTACGACCATGATTTGCACAACCTGACCGGGGCGGGCGTGGCTTATCACCTGCTCTGGGCGGTCCATGAAGCGCTGGGCAAGCCGCCCCCGCTCGAGTACGCCGACATCGCCTGCATTGGCATTATTGCGGACGTGGCTCCCCTGATTGGGGAAAACCGCGCTCTAGTGCTGGCGGGCCTCGAGCAGATGCGGAGCAGCAAACACGCGGGTCTACGGGCCGTTTTAAGTCAGAAAAACCTCGAGCGACCCACAGCGCGGGATGTGGCTTTTATCATCGCGCCGCGCATCAACGCCGCCGGACGGCTGGGTGAAGCCGAAATTGCGCTCGAGTTCCTGACCACCCACTCAGAGCGCCGCGCCCTCGAGCTGACGGTGTATATGGACGCCCGAAATGTGGAGCGACAAGCTATTCAGGCCAAGATGTTTGAACAAGCCCTCGAGATGGTCAATCCCAAAGACCCCGCACTGGTGGTCACGCACGACGATTGGCACGCCGGAATCATGGGCATTGTGGCCAGTAAACTGCTCGAGAAGTTTTACAAACCGGTGTTCATCATCGCGCAGGGCAAGGGTTCGGTGCGCTCCACTCCTGGCATCAGCGCGGTGGAGGGGCTGCGTTACAGTGCCGACCTGCTCAAACGTTATGGTGGACACAGCGGCGCAGCAGGTTTTGCCCTGTATAGCGAGAACATTCCGGCCCTGACCCAGCGGCTGCACGCTTATGCCCAGCAGTTTCCGCTTCCGGTTCCCCGTGTGAAATTAGACGCGATGCTGCCGCGTGGAATGTATTCTCCCAGTTTGCTCGAGGAGATTTCACGGCTGGAACCCTACGGCGAGGGCATCCGGCCCCCTTTGTGGTGGGTTTCTGGAGTACTCGAGGGCGCAGGTCAGATGGGTAAAACGAAGGAGCATTACAGTTTTACGCTCGAGGGGACACGCGGCAAAAAGTGGGGTTACAGTGGCCCCATGCGCGGCTCGGAGG
>JACMOA010000281.1 GCA_014378225.1 Deinococcales bacterium
GCGGGGTACCCTTACGGCTGCACCGAGCAGACCCTCAGCCGCTTCGTGCCGCCCTTGCTGGCGGGGCGGGGGGGCGGTGGCCTCGCAGACCTGCCCGAAGTGGTGGCGGCTAACCTGGATAACTACGTTCAGGACGGTCTCAGGCGCCTATACGCTTTTCAGCACGACGACGGCGGCTGGGGCTTTTGGGAAAATGATGCCTCGAGCGCCTTTAACAGCGCCAACGTGCTCTCCGGTCTGCTCGAGGCCAAGGTGGCGGGTTATCCGGTGCGTGCCGACGCGCTCGAGCGGGGGGTCAAATACCTGCAAAGCACGGTTCGGGGCAAAAAAGTTGTGGGCAACGCCGACGCCAAAGCCTACGCGATGTACGCCCTGGCTCGAGCGAATTACGGCGTGACCGGACTTTCAGACGTCCTGCTCGAGAACGACATCACCCCGTATGGACTGGCACTGGGAGCGTTGGCCTATCAGTCGGCGGGAATGAAAGACAAAGCCGATGCGGCGCTCGAGCGACTTATCAAGAATGTGGTGGAGCGGCAGCAGGGTGCTTACTGGGAATCTAAGGCCCCAGATTATGCCTGGAACGATGACCGGGTAGAAACCACCGCCCTCGCGCTCGAGGCCCTGCACAAGTCGGACCCTAACCACCCGCTGATTCCCAAAATTGTCAACTGGCTGCTGCTCCAGCGCAAGGGAGACCGCTGGGTGAGCACCAAAGACACCGCCGCCGTGGTTCGCGCAGCACTCCTGTTATCTCAGGTCAAGGCCGAAAATAGTTTGAACCTGACGGTCAAGGCTACGCTCAACGGTGGAGAAGTGGCCTCACAAAAACTCGAGGGTCAAAGTAAAAAAGGTTTTGAATTCGACCTGTCCGGCTTCCGGGTGGGCCAGAACGTGCTCGAGCTGAGCGTGACTGGAACCGGAACCCTGTACTCGAGCGCCAACACTCAATACGTCAGCGAAGAGGATTATCTGCGCTCCCAGAGTAACGGAATCCGGGTGGCCCGCACCTATCAAAGTTTAAAGCCCGTGTTTGACGCTAAAAACAAGCGCTACGAGTATCAGAAAGAAGCCATTACAGGTCCGGTCAAATCTGGTGATTTGGTGCTGGTGACGCTGGCGGTTACACCTGACAAGGGCAAAAATCTGCGCTACGTGCTGGTGGGCGACCCTATCCCCGCCGGTTACAGCGTGCTCGAGGACGACAGCGCCATCCGCATTGCGGGCGACAAGCCGCGCTACGGCTACGAATACTACGGCTGGAACTACTGGTACGATGGCCGTGAAATCCGCGACAACCGGGTGGAGTTTTACTTCTCGTACCTTTCAAAACCTGTGGTCTACACCTACCTGATGCGGGCTGAAACCGGAGGTCAATACACCGCGCTGCCCACCCAGGCGTTCCTGATGTACGAACCCGAAGTGCGTGGGGTGGGAACGGCCCGCAGACTCGAGGTGAGCGACACTCAGAAGTAGAGAACTTGGCGTGCATTTGCACGGAAATGAGCTTGATTCTTAAAAGCAAACGTCAAACGCCGAATTGTTTTTGGCGTTTGACGTTTGCTTCTTTTCTCGGCTTTTCGTCCCGTCTCGAGCAACCCTACACTCGAGCCAATCAAGAGGAAATTCAGGTATGCACCGCAAAATCTTGCCTAGCCTCTCCTTCGTCTGTCTGCTCCTTTCACCCTCGAGCGCCGCTCCCCAAAGCAGCAGCGCTCATTTCCGCATTCAAACTTTCTCGAGCGCGGACGCACAATACCTGCGTCGAGCGTTTAAAGCCCTCGAGAAAGCCCGCAAGGATTTGTTGTCCCTGGGGCTGAATCCGCCCCAGCGCGTGACCGTGATTGTTCATCCCACGCTCGAGCGTTTTCAAAAATCTCTCGAAGCCCCCATGTTCGAGGCGGCTCGAGCTAACCGGAATTTGGCACGAATAGAAACCCAGCGTTTTAGGGCGCTTGAGGAACACGGCGGCCTGGAGCAAACTTTGCGGCACGAACTGTTTCATCTGGCCCAGCCCGCAAACTGGCCGCGCTGGAAGGCCGAAGGCAGTGCAGTGCGCTTTTCGGGCGAACGTCTGAATGGGGTTCTCTTTGAAAACATCAGTGAAAGTAAGCTCGAGGCTCTGCTGAAAAATCCACCTTCAAGGGCAGTGCTGGCTCGAGCGATGGCGACTGCTCTCGAGTGGGTGGTTCAAAATAGGGCGATTAGCGATTAGCAAAAACGGTTTCTTGGATTGTGTGGGGCTACTTCGAGAATTTTTAATCCTGATTGGGTACTCGAGCAAAATAAAAAAATGAGTACGAGACCGTCTTTTTACTGAAGACCGATAACTGAAAACTCGAATCACCCCTCGAGCAAACCCGCCGCCGCTTTCTCCGCTATCATCACCGTGGGCGCGTGGGTATTTCCCCGCACAATGCGTGGCATCACGCTGGCGTCCATCACGTACAAACCCTCGAGACCGTGAACTTTCAGGCTCGAGTCCACCACCGCGTCAGGTCCGCTCCCCATCATGCAGGTTCCCACCGGGTGATACAGCGTTTCTGCGTACCGCCGAGCGTGCTCTTTGAGTTCCGCCCTCGAGCGCAAACCCCCGGTCAAGGTTTCTGGCCCCCGGAAAGCGTCAAAAGGTTTAGAGTGGGCAATTTCTCTTGCCAGCTCGAGGCCGCTCACCAGGGTCTCGAGGTCGGCGTCTGCACCGTAACAGGGCTGGATTTCGGCTTCGTGAAAGGGGTCGCTCGAGCGGAGTTGAACCTGTCCCCTGGCTTCGGGTTGCAGCAAAGTAGGGCCGAGGGTGAAGTGATGGGCTGGCCCCTTGTCAAAGCCGTGCGCCACAAAATAGGCAGGTCCAAAATGAAACTGAAGGTCTGGTGCGGGTGCGCTCGAGTCTATCCGCACAAACCCCCCAGCTTCGGCCACATTGGAAACCATCGGCCCGGTTTTGGTCAACAGATATTGGGCTAAATTGGGCAGCGTTTCGGCCTTATCCAGACTAACGGGCTGCTTGGAATCAAAAGGCAATGGAACTGCCAGATGGTCCTGAAGGTTCTGGCCCACCCCGCTCAGTTCGTGCAAGGGGGCCACTCCGACAGAGCGCAGGTGCTCCGCCGGACCAATGCCGGAAAGCATCAGAATCTGAGGACTACCGATGGCCCCGGCGCACAATACCGTTCGGTCCGCATAAGTGCGCTCGAGCTGTCCATTCATTCGGTACTCTACACCCACAGCGCGGCCCCGCTCGAGCAGAATCTTACCCACCCGCACCCCGGTTTTCACTGTTAAATTCGCTCGAGAAAGCACTGGGCGTAGGTAAGCATCTGCTGTGCTCCAGCGTTTGCCCCGCTTGTGAAAAACCTCGAGCAGGCCCACACCGTCCTGCTTTTCCCCGTTGAAGTCCGAGTTCTGCTCCAGTCCTGCCGCCACGCCCGCCGCCACAAACGCCTCGGATAAGGGATTGGTATAACGGCGGGTCTCGAGGTGCAGGGGGCCGTCGTACCCGTGAAAAACACTGCGGCGCTCGAGGGTGGGCGTGTGTGTTTCCGAACGTTTGAAAAATGGTAAAACGTCTTCATAGCTCCAGCCGGGAAGGTCCCACCCATCATAATCCGCCCGGTTTCCCCGCGTATAAATCATGGCGTTGATGCTGCTCGAGCCGCCCAGCGTTTTTCCACGCGGCCAGTAAAGCTTGCGACTTTTCAAATTCGTTTGCGGAACAGTGTGATAATCCCAGTCCACGCTCGAGCCGAAGAGTTTGGGAAAAGCCGCTGGAATCCCAATCTCGAGCTTTTTGTCCGGGAGTCCCGCCTCGAGCAGCAGCACTTTTTTGCCTGCCAGAGTGAGGCGATTGGCTAGCACGCAACCCGCTGAGCCAGCGCCGATGAGGATATAGTCGTAAGTCATGGGTGGGTTACGAGTTTACAGCCTAACCGCCGTATAAATCTGCTCGAGCGTGAGGGTCTGACCCGAACACGCCA
>JACMOA010000282.1 GCA_014378225.1 Deinococcales bacterium
AGATACCCTCGAGCCACACTTGGCTTGGCTTGAGACCCAACATGAGCGTATCCGGGCCTTCACCCTCTTTCACTGGTGGCCCCGTATCACTTTACCGATTTAATCGGAATCCGTATGAGACACACCTACACCTCGCTGCTGACCGCTCAGTGGATTGCGCCGGAAGTGCTCAGCAAACAGCTAGACCACGCTCGAGCAAGCTTCACGATGGATTTTTACCGCACGGTGTTCAACTCTGAGCGCAACAGCATGACCCTCGAGTTCACCCCTAAAGTTTCCTAGCCCTTACCCTCTCTCACCAGATGCTCAGCTAAAAGGGCCGAAAAACAGAGATTGCACACGGGGAACAAAAAGAGAGGGGAAGCTCGAGCTTCCCCTCTTACCTTTTGCGTGCTAGACGCTTCTTCTATGGTGGGCGATACGTGATTTGAACACGTGACCCCTCGCGTGTGAAGCGAATGCTCTACCGCTGAGCTAACCACCCATAAAACTTTTTGAGCACCTTCCAGCACTCTGGTGGGCCCTGCCGGATTTGAACCGGCAACCAATCGATTATGAGTCGACTGCTCTAACCGTTGAGCTAAAGGCCCGTGTTCAAAAATCCGAGGTCAAGGTTTGAGCGCTCGAGCGTTCAAGTCAACACTTTCAAAAGGTAAAACCCGTTAAAAACACTAACTCTTCAGCGATGAGAAGTGTATCACCCCCATCTCCTGTTGTCAAACTTCGTACCCATCCAGCTAAACCCTTTAGAATACCTTCATGGCCCTTCATGTAATGCACGTCTCGAGCGAGGTTTATCCTTTTTCCAAAACTGGCGGTCTGGCCGACGTACTGGGCGCTCTCCCGCTCGAGCAGGCTAAACTGGGGCAAAATGGCGAGAGCGCACAGGTGACGGTAGTTTCTCCGTGGTATGGACGCCTGGGCGGGGGCCTCAA
Source organism: Deinococcales bacterium (assembly GCA_014378225.1). Taxonomy (GTDB): domain Bacteria; phylum Deinococcota; class Deinococci; order Deinococcales; family Deinococcaceae; genus JACMOA01. Next base: position 936 of record JACMOA010000282.1, read on the forward strand.
GCCGGAGTACCTGGCTCAATTCGAGGTTCCCGGCATGGCGGAGCCGTCCCAGGTGGGCCGAATTGTGCAAGGCGGCGTGACCTATCTGTTTATAAAGCAGAAGGGATTCGAGGGACCGGAACTGTACGGGCTTGCTAACGATCTCGAGCGCTTTGTGTACTTTTGTAAAGCCATTCCTTTTGCTGTCGCCGCACTCGAGCTGAGACCGGACATTGTTCACGCGCACGACTGGGGCAGTGGCTTACTTCCAGCGCTGTTGCGCTTTACGCCCGTGCCACCGCAAATGCAGGGCGTCAAAACCGTGTTTACCATTCACAATCTGCAATATCAGGGCCGCTGGAATCCCTGGGATGTTTTGAGCTGGAGCGGGCTACCCGCCGATTTGGTCCACCCAGACGGCCTCGAGTTTTACGGCGACGTGAACTTACTCAAGGCGGGTGTGGTGTATTCGGACGCTGTAACCACCGTTTCACCGGGTTACGCGCAGGAAATCACTACCCTGGAGTACGGTGAAAAGCTCGAGGGCGTGCTCTGGCGCACCCAACAAGAGGGCCGTCTACACGGGATTCTTAACGGTCTGGACATGGAGCGTTGGAATCCAGAGACGGACCCTTACGCGCCGTTTGAGGGACTCGAGGGCAAGGCCAGGGTGAAGCAGGAGTTGCTCAAGAGTTTGAAACTCGAGAGTCGTCCTACACTGGGGCTAATAAGTCGTTTCGCTCAGCAAAAGGGTGTGGATTTGGTTATTGAGGCCCTCGGTGAACTGCTCGAGGATTGGAACGTGATTATTCTGGGTAACGGCGACGTCTTCCCAGAGCGGGTGTTAACCCTGCTGGGAAAATACGTGCCAGGGCTGCACTTTCGTCAGGGTTACGATGAAGCGCTGGCCCACCGCATTTACGCGGGCGTGGACGCTTTTTTGATGCCCTCGAGATTCGAGCCGTGCGGACTGGCCCAGATGATTTCCATGCGCTACGGCACGCTGCCGATTGCGCGGGATACCGGAGGTCTGCACGACACCGTAACCCCTGACATTGGTTTTCTGTTTCCAGACGCTACCTATGAAAGTCTGCTCGAGGGGACGAACCGAGCGCTCGAGGTTTTCCAGCAAAGGCCCCAGGAATGGCGCTCGAGGATGGAAGCGGCTATGACGCTCGACTGGTCCTGGAGAAAGGGAGCGAGTGAATATCTCGAGCTTTACAGGCGATTGATAGCAGGCTAGGAGTTTGAACTCTTCAGAAACCAACGCAACACCGCTGGAAAGCGTTCTGCCCAGGCCGTTTCGTCGTGCCAGTGGCCTTCTCCAGTCACAAAGCGCACCTTTGCACCACGCCCCTCGAGCAGGGTAGCCAGTATTTTGGCCTGCCTTTGGGTTAAAGCAGCAAAATCTATGTCGTCACCCTCGTGAGTACCCATATCCACGTAGATTCTCGAGCCAGAAGGGTCCTGCGTCTCGAGCCACCCGAACATTTCAAAATCGCCCAGCCACAGCGACGGGGAGAAAGCGCCGATAAAACCGTAAATGTCTGCTCGAGCGAGGCCAGCATACAGGCTTATCAAACCGCCAAACGAGGCCCCCGCGATTCCCGTGTGCTCTCGGTCCCCAAGCGTGCGGTATTTGTTGTCTATGAAGGGCTTGAGCGTCTCGGTCAGAAAACGGGTGTAAGTGTCGGCTCCCGGTGCGTAACCGTTCACTCGAGATTTGAAAGGCGTGTAGTCGGTGATGCGGTGTTTACCGCGCACTTCCACCGCCACCACCATACACTCGAGGCCCTCCAAAGCAAGTTGCTCGGCAGCTTCATCCACGCCCCACTCCACCCCGGCGTAGGACGTAGCCGCGTCAAAGACGTTGGCCCCGTCGTGCATGTAGAGCACCGGATAGCGGGCGCTCGAGCCGTCGTAACCATGAGGGCGGTAAACGAGAATAGTCAGGTCATCCTCGAGTTCAGGACTGTATAGGGTTATGCGCTCGACCTGTCCACTCAGGGTATGGGGTGGCTCTTCACCCGGCAAATCCTGCCAGCCCAACACCTCGAGCGACACTTCACACGGTTGTGTCACGACCAGACGGCGTGCGAAGGACCGCCGTCCATAAGGGTTGCCCTCCTCGGTCTGGTGAGACCCCCTCGAAACTTTGAACTCGAGCAGCGTTCCCAGCGGCACCGATTGGGTCAGGGTGTATTGCCCGTTTAGCAAACTGAATTGCCAGTTGGGGAGACTGGGTTGGAACCCCAACACACTGGTCTCGAGGAAAAATTCAGCGTTCAAGGGCGTGTTTTCAGGTGTTGAGGAAAGAATAAATTTTATTGGAGCCTGTTCGAGAAAAGGCATGTCGCCAGCCTACCAAACTTTGCTCAGCTCAACCCTGAAAAACCCAATCTCCATCCTCAAGCAGAGCTACCCTCGAGCCGTCTGCACGCACTCCAAACACATCCACCTCGCTCGAGCCAATCATCAGGTCCAGGTGCATTTTGCTGACGTTTGCCCCCAACTGCGCTCTTTGTTCTTCGGTCAAGTCGGTTCCACCCGCCAGATTGTCCGCATAATGGCTTCCCACCGCAATGTGGCACGAGGCATTTTCGTCGAGCAGGATGCTTTGAAATACCACCCCGGTTTCTGAAACTGGACTCGAGTGCGGCACCAAAGCCACCTCACCTAGAAAACTGCTACCTTCGTCGTGCTCGAGCAGGGTTTTTAGGGCGTCTTGACCCTTAAGGGCGCTGTAACGCACCACTTTTCCAGCCTCAAACTCGAGGGTAAAATCTTCCACCAGCGTGCCAAAAATAGACACCGCTTTGGTGCCGCGCACCGTTCCCCTTACCCGGTCCCGGTGCGGCATGGTAAAAACTTCTTCGGTGGGCAGGTTAGGGGTGAACACGATGTTTCCCACGCTCGAGGTAGCGGGGCCGCCCTGCCAGACGTGATTTTCAATCAGGCCCACCGTGAGGTCAGTTCCGCCACCCAGAAAGTGTAGGGCGGTAAAGTTCTGAGTGGTGAGTTGCTTCGCTCGAGCAATCAGTTGAGCATTGTGTGCGGCCCAGCGCTCTACGGCGTTCCCAGCGCCCACGCGAACCACCTGAAAAATTAGCTTCCACAGACGCTCGAGGGCTGCTTGTGGTGCAAGGTCGGGAAACAGCCGAGCGGCCCAGACCGGAGTGGGTAAATCTATCACACACCACGGAGAGCGCATTTCGCTGCCTGCATCTCGGAAGGGTTGAATAGCTTCCCGGAAAGGGCGGTTTGCACTCACCATCAGAGCGGAGTCAATACCTGCAAAAAACTGGGGGTCAGAGCCGGATATATGTAGAAACGCCGCCTCTTTCTCCAGGGCCTCGAGATAGAGTTGCGCCCTGGCGGCCCAGAACTCGGCCAGGTAATCCGGCGACAGATGTTGATACCGGGAGAGCGCCATCCCGTCGTCAGTCCACACCGTTTGCACGCTCCTGGCGCCCATCTTGTAAGCACCTTCGGTCAGTAGCCGAACGAACTCGATGACGTTGGGTGCGGCCATGTCCCCGCTATAGCTGAAGATGACGTGCTGAGCAGGTTGCAGGTTGAGTCCCACCTCGAGCGTGAGCTGGGCGTAATCGGTGAGGTTTTGCTGGAATTCTGGGTACATGGGTAGAGTTTACGGGTTTGGGGGGTGGCTCGAGGGAGAGACCCGTGCTTCGCAACACTTCGTGAACCTTCTCTTTTGCGCTTTGCTTAAAAGAATATCCCCCCTACAAAACAGGGGAGAACTTTGTGAAAGCGGCCCGCCCCGTGAGGCGGACAGGCCCCACGGGGCGGGATGGCCCGTTAGGCGGACAGGCCCGATAGGCGAGCAGGCCCGCTAGGTGCCGTCCTGCTCAAGACGCGTCCTGGCCGGATAGGCGAGCAGGCCCGTTAGGTGCCGCTTTGTCCAAGACAGTGCCGTTCAGG